>JALVTX010000250.1 GCA_027035825.1 Mariprofundaceae bacterium | reverse complement strand
GACATCCCGCGCGGGATCGAATTCCACCCGCTCGAGAAGCCGCATCAGGGGCGCATGGCACCCCTGAATGTCGCCCACCGCCCAGACCGCCAAGGCGATGCGGCCTATTGAATCAGGGAGGCGACCTGTTCCAGCGCCCCGGCGAGTTTCGAGGCATCGGGCGCGCCGGCCATGGCCAGTTCCGGCTTGCCGCCGCCCTTGCCGCCGCAGAGACCCGCGACCGCGCGCACGATCTCGCCGGCATGAAAGGCGTCGGTCAGATCCTTCGTCACGCCGGCCACCAAGCGCACCTTGCCGCCGTCCTTCTGGCCGAACACGATGACGCCCGATTTCAGCTTGGCCTTGGCCTTGTCCATGAAGTCGCGCAGGTCGGCCACGCCCGACACCTCGGCGGCAAGCAGACGCACCGTGCGGCCCCGCGCCTCGATGTCGCGCGCGCCGTTGACGATCTCGTCCAGCATGCCGGAAGCCTGCCGCGCGCGCAGCCGCTCCAGTTCCTTCTCGGCCTCCCGCAGCCGCGATTGCAACGCGGACACCGCTTGCGGCAGTTCGGTCGGCGGCGTCTTCAGCAGGCCCGCCGCCTCGCGCAGGCGGCGCGCTTCCTCGGCGATCAGTCGCCAGGCGGCCTCGCCGGTGACCGCCTCGATGCGGCGCACGCCGGCGGCCACGCCGCCCTCGGAAAGCATGCGGAACGGCCCGATGTCGCCCGTGCGGGACACGTGCGTGCCGCCGCACAGTTCGGTGGAAAACCCGGCCGAGACCACGCGCACCTCGTCGCCATACTTTTCGCCGAACAGCGCCATCGCGCCGCTGGCCAGCGCCTCCTCCTGGCTCATCAGCCGCGTTTCCACCGGCTCGTTGGCCCAGATGGCGGCATTGACGCGCTGCTCGATCTCCTGCTTCTCCTCCTCGCTCAGGGCCTGGAAGTGGCTGAAGTCGAACCGTAGCCGGTCCGGCGCCACCAGGGAGCCAGCCTGTTTCACGTGCTCGCCCAGCACCTGTCGCAGCACCGCGTGCAGCAGGTGGGTCGCGGTGTGGTTGCGCCGGATGGCCGCGCGCCGCGCCGCATCCACCCGGAACTTCGCCGTCGCGCCCTGACGCACCACGCCCCGTTTCACGCGACCGACATGCACATGCAGGTCGGGCAGCGGTTTCCTGGTGTCCGTCACCTCGAACAGCGCGCCATCGGCGGTGACGATCTCGCCGGTGTCGCCCACCTGGCCGCCCGACTCGCCGTAAAACGGCGTCTGGTTCGCCACCAGCCAGCCCTCCTCGCCCTCGGCCAGCGCATCCACCGGCTCGCCGTCGCGCATCAGGCCTGTCACCGCGCCCTCGGCCCCCAGCGTCGCATAGCCCAGGAACTCCGTCGGCCCGTGGCGCTCGCGCAGCTCGAACAGCGCCGGCGGCGCCTTCGCCTCGCCGGAGCCGGCCCAGGCGGCGCGGGCGCGTTGCCGCTGCTCTTCCATGCAGGCCTCGAAGCCCTCGACATCCAGCCCGATATCGCGCCCCTTGAGAATGTCCGCCGTCAGATCCAGCGGAAAACCGTAGGTGTCGTAGAGCAGGAAGAGCGTATCGCCGGGAATGACCCCGCCAGGGCCCGCCTTGGCGGCCGCTTCCTCCACCAGCTTCAGCCCCTTGTCCAGCGTCTTGATGAAGCGCTCCTCCTCGATGCGGATCACCTGCTCGATGTTGGCCTGGCTGCGCTTCAGTTCCGTGAAGTGATCGCCCATCTCCCGCACCAGCGCATCCACCAGCCGGTAAATGAACGCCTCGCGCATGCCCAGCAACCGGCCATGGCGGCAGGCGCGGCGCAGGATGCGACGCAGGACGAAGCCGCGCCCCTCGTTGGACGGCAGCACGCCGTCGGCAATGAGAAAGCTCACCGAACGCAGGTGATCGGCCAGCACGCGCAGGCTCACGTCCGTCTCGGGGCGTTCACCCGGCCGGACGCCGGTGACGCGGCCGGCCGCCTCGATCAGGTGACGAAAGAGGTCGATGTCATAGTTGTTGTGCACGCCCTGCATGACGGCGGCAATGCGCTCCAATCCCATGCCGGTGTCCACGCTGGGCTTGGGCAGCGGCGTAAGCCTGCCGTCCGCGTCGCGGTTATACTGCATGAACACCAGGTTCCATATCTCGATGAAACGGTCGCCATCCTCCTCCGGCGTGCCTGGCGGGCCGCCCGGAATCTCCGGGCCGTGATCGTAGAAGATTTCCGAGCAGGGCCCGCAGGGACCGGTGTCGCCCATGCTCCAGAAGTTGTCCTTGGTGCCGATGCGCGCGATCTTGTCCTCGGGGATGCCGATCTCGTCCACCCAGATGTTCCAGGCCTCGTCATCCTCCTCGAACACGGTCACGAACAGGCGTTCAGCCGGAATGGCCAGTTCCCCGGTCAGGAACTCCCAGGCCCAGGCGATGGCCTCGCGCTTGAAATAATCGCCGAAGGAAAAGTTGCCCAGCATCTCGAAGAAGGTGTGATGGCGGGCGGTGTGGCCGACGTTTTCCAGGTCGTTGTGCTTGCCGCCGGCGCGCACGCACTTCTGGCTGGAGGCGGCGCGCACATACGGGCGCGTCTCCTGCCCGAGGAATACGTTCTTGAACTGCACCATGCCGGCATTGGTGAACATCAGCGTCGGATCGCCATGCGGCACCAGCGAACTGGAAGGCACGATTTCATGCCCCTTGGCCGCGAAATAGTCGAGAAACCGCTGGCGAATCTCCGAAGTGTTCACGTCATGCCTCCGCTTGCTCGTTCAGACAGCGCAGGATGGTAGCAGCATCGAAGCCCTTGTTCCGCAAAAAACGGGCGAGCTTTTGCCACGCCCGTTCATCCTCGTGACGCAGGCCTTGGGGGTCGCGCCGCGCCACCAGCTCGCGGCAGGCATTCACGGCGTCGAACGCGGCCTCGGCCTCGGCCAGCGCCGTCGCCAGTTCCGCCTCGCGCACGCCGCGTTCGCGGGCCTTGCGGGCCGCCAGCCACGGCGTTTCGCCCCGCGCCATGCGCGATCTCAGGAAGGATTCGGCAAACCGCGTCTCGCTGAGGTAGCCCGCGGCCTCCAGTTCGGCCAGCACCTGTTCGACGATATCCTCGGGAACCTCACGCTCCCGCAACTTGCGGCGCAATTCCGCCGAGCAATACTCGCGCCGCGCCAGCAAGCGCAGCGCCCGCGCCAGGGTCATTTGCCTGAGCTTGCCGGCCGAATCCTCGCAAACGTCGTCGCAAGAAAGCTGTGTCAGGCCGTTTCCTCCGCCGGCGCGGCCGCCTTCAGGCCCAGCGCCTCGCGAATCTTCGCCTCCAGGTCGGCCAGCAGTTCGGGGTGTTCCTTCAGGTAGTTGATGGCGTTATCGCGGCCCTGGCCGATGCGTTCCGTGCCCACCGCGTACCAGGCGCCGCTCTTGTTCACCAGCTTGTGCTCCACGCCCAGGTCCAGCACCTCGCCCGCGTGCGACACGCCCTCGCCATACATGATGGAGAAATGCGCCTGCTTGAACGGCGGCGCCATCTTGTTCTTCACCACCTTGACGCGGGTTTCGTTGCCCAGCACTTCGTCGCCCTTCTTGATGGCGCCGGTGCGCCGCACGTCCAGCCGCACCGAGGAATAGAACTTCAGCGCATTGCCGCCCGTCGTGGTCTCGGGATTGCCGAACATCACGCCGATCTTCATGCGAATCTGGTTGATGAAGATGACCATCGTGCGCGAACGGGAGATCGAGCTGGTCAGCTTGCGCAGCGCCTGGCTCATCAGCCGCGCCTGCAAGCCCATGTGCGAGTCGCCCATGTCGCCGTCCAGCTCGGCTTTCGGCGTCAGCGCCGCCACCGAGTCCACGACGATGATGTCCAGCGCGCCCGAACGGGTCAGCATGTCCACGATCTCCAGCGCCTGCTCGCCGGAGTCCGGCTGGCTCACCAGCAGATCCTCGACATTGACGCCCAGCTTCTCGGCGTAGGTGACATCCAGCGCATGCTCGGCGTCCACGAAGGCGGCCGAACCGCCCAGCTTCTGCGCCTCGGCCACCGCATGCAGCGCCAGCGTCGTCTTGCCGGAGGACTCGGGGCCGTAGATTTCGATGACGCGGCCGCGCGGATAGCCGCCGATGCCCAGCGCCGCATCCAGCGCCAGGCTGCCGCTGGGAATCACGTCCACGGCCACCTTGGCCTGGTCGCCCATGCGCATCACCGCGCCCTTGCCAAACTGGCGCTCGATCTGGGACAACGCCGTTTCCAGCGCCTTCTGCTTGTCGGACATGCTTACGACTCCTTGTCGGTTTTGACCGGGCCCTTCAGCGCGAAGCGTTCCAGCGCCCGGTAACGCGCGCCCTCCGGCCGCAGCTCGGAACGGAACAACACGACCTCTTCCGCCCACCACGCGATGTCCGGCACGGCCGGCATGCCGGCAAACGCCGAGGCCGGCATCGGGGCCGGAAAGCCGCGATTCCGCGCCAGCGTCACGTGGGCGCGGAACGGGGTATCCTTCGCCGAGCGCTTGCGAAGCGTAGCACGTCCGGCCCGGCGGCAACAACGGGCAAGCGCCGCCAGCGCCCGCCCGCCGCGCGGCTCCTCATTCCCGGCTTCTTCCACGCCCAGCCAGAACACGCGCGGCCGCGCCAGCGACGGAAACACGCCCGGCGCCGCCAGCCGCAACCGCACGGGCGCCGCCTCGCTCGCGCAGTCTTCCAGCGCCTC
>JALVTX010000249.1 GCA_027035825.1 Mariprofundaceae bacterium | reverse complement strand
TTGGCGTGTTCATCTTCGCCTTCTTCATCGGCATCGGCGCGCAGGTCGTCTCCGGGCTGATGGAACGGCTGCGCAACGAACGGCTGAACGTCAGCAACCACATGGTGATGCTGGGTTGGTCGGAGGCCGCGCCCTACATCCTGTCGCAGCTGCACACGATTTCCGAGCGCCATTTCGCGCGCCTGAAGATGGTGCTGCTCGGCGATACGCGCGAAGCGCCGGAGGGGCTGCTGGCCTTCCCCTGGGTGTCCTACCGCTGGGGCAACGTGATGGAGGTGGAATCGCTGAAGCGCGTGAACCTGAACCACGCCCGCCAGGCCATCGTCAACGTGCCGGACGACGTGCCGCAATCGGCGCAGCTCGCGCACAGCATGTTCTCGCTGCTCGCGATTCGCAACACCAACCCGGACATCTACCTGAACTACGCCTCGCCGAGCCTCGCCCATCCGCAGCTCTCCAGCCATCACCACATCCTGCAAATCGGCTGGGACAACCGGGGCGTGTACAACAAGCCCACGGTGGTGATGTCGCACGCCGAGGTGCGCGCCAACATGCTGCGCAACATTCTCGTCTACCAGGATTTCGACCAGGTGCTGGAGCGCCTGATGATCCCAGAGCGCACCGAGGAATCGGCATTGCAGATCTGCGAGTGGGAGGGCGATGTCCGCCGCGAGGGCGGCCGCACGCTCGTTCGCATGAAGGACGCGGAAACGGAGTGGGAGCTGGCGGCGCTGGCCTCCTTCATGCTGCCCCGGGGCGTCACGCTCGTGGGCCTGGTGGACGAAACGGGCCGCGCCCATCCGCTCTACAAGCTGATGAAGGATGACGCCGCACCCATGACCGTGACGGCGGCGCTGGGGCTGGCCATCCATCCGCGCGACCTGCACGGCGAACTGGTCTATGCCTTTCGCCAGGGGCGCGGCGCGGCCAGCGCGGACGCGCCCGCCGCGGACGAATCCCTGCCCGCCTTCGCGCTGGACGCCCATGCCTCCACCCTGCGGCTGGTCATCGTCGGCTGGGCGGGCGCATTGCCGCTGCTCCTCAAGCGGCTGTTGAACGATTTCGAGGACATTCGCGTCACCATCATCGACCAACTCACGGCCGAGGAGCTGGCAGACAACGAGGCCTACCTCCGCCGCCGCGTGGCCGAAATGCCCGGCGCGCCCGAGCGGATTCATTTCAGCTACGTGCGCTGGGATTTCACGCACATGGAGGAGCTGCGCGAGCATGTGCGCGGCGCTGATCGCATCATCCTCTCCCGGCCCCAGGAGATGGCGAGCCACGCCTACATGACCATCGCCACCGTGCTCTCGCACCTCATCACCATCATTCGCGAGCTGAATGAGACGCCCCAAATCTTCCCGCTGTTGCAGGATCGCCAGCAGGCGAGGCTTCTGCAGGAGGAGCTCGACCGCTTCGAACTGCCGACCGAGGTGCACGTGACGGTGCCGGACGAGTTCTACGGCACCTACATCGCGCACACGAGCTACTACATGTTCGCCTCGGAGAGCCCCGAGGCCTACGAGCTGCAACGCACGTTGCGTCACTCGATTGACAAGCTGATGTGCGACACGGACGAGGAAGACGACATGGACGTGCGCACGATCGCCGTCCGCGAGCCGCTGCCCGAGAACGCCGAGCGGCTGTTCGCGCACCTGTTGGCGCGCGGCTTCATCTGGATTGGCTACCGCCTGAAGCATGGATTCGAATGGCACGACCCGGTGCAGGACCGCATCCGCAAGCTCTTCCCGCGCGACAAGGATTTCTCCTGCCTGCGCCAGTACCAGATCATCATCAATCCCTTCGGCAATCCGGTGTCGCGTTTTTCGTGGACGATGCACCGCGAGGACATCGCCGAACTGATCGTCATCGCCGACCAGGATTGACGCCGGAACGCACAAGCGGAAAGAACTTCCTCCGGGGGCGGCAAGAATTGCCGCCCTTTTCTTTTTGGCATCGCCTAATCCATTGATTTCATTGGATTTTGCTTTGGCCCGATCCCTGCTCCAAGGCAGGCATGATGGATCAAGCGCAACAAGCCTCCGCCACGCAGGGCATCGCCCAGCTCACGACTGCGGGCCATGGCCGCGCGGGCCAAGCCCAAGCCGCGAAGGGCGGGCTGTTCGCGGCCCTCCTGGCGATCTTCTCGGCCCGGCATGACGCCAGGGACAAGTTCGGACTGATGGGAAAGCAGGCCGGCAAGCAGTTCGGCGCATCTCTCGACAACCTCGATCATGCCTTCGCGAAGCAGGGCGCGACCGCCTCCGCGCTGGCATCGAAGATGCAGCGGCCGTCCGCCAAGGAGGCCGGCCTCCACGCCGCAGGGCTTGCAAAGGGCCAAAAGGAGCATGCCAGGGATCATGTGAACCATGGCGGACATGAACGCGCCGAACCCTCGGCCATCGCGGCATTCGCGCTCCATCCGGCCACGCCCCAACAGTCCACCGACATGGCAAGGCAGAAGGATTCCCATGCGGTGCCGGCCGGCGCGCGCCATCACGCCCGCCCGTTCGCGGCTGCAAACCCCACCCCCGAACATCTCCATGCCGAACGAACGGGCTCAACCCTGGACTCGGCTGAAACGATGCAAGCCAAATCATCCGCCGGCCTGGGAGCAAACGCGCGGGATGCCATCCAGGCGGGCCGGGCCGATGCGCGCGAGGCCGAGGCGCTGGACGCCCTCGGCCGCCGCGAAGCCGCCCAAGAGGCAGCCCATGAGGCCGCAATCCGGCATGCCGCGACAACCACTCGCGGCGCCGAACCTCGCGGCGTCGAGCAGCTTCGCCCCGAACAGCCCCGCAAGATTGCCAGCGAGATGCAGACCAAGCCGGCCCAAGCCAGGCCTGCTGCGGCCGACGTCGTCATGTCCGGCCTCCCCAGCGCCAGCGAGGAATCCATCCAGGCCGCAATGGCGGCGCTCGATGCCAGGGGCGGCGGAAAGGCCGGCATGAACGCCGCCGCGGAATCGCCGGCCACGTCCGGCCTGCCCCACGCAAATCCCGCCCAGGCCGCCCATGCCGACACTGCCCAAGTCAACACAAGGCCGCAACCATCCGCCAGCGCGCATCCCGCCGGCGCCCTCCATGCGCCTGGTCAGGCCCCGGATGCCACGGCTCTCAACAACCGGCCGGATGCGACGCCCGCCTTCGATCACCGGATGCAAGGGCGTCATCCGCTCCAGGCCGCGCAACAGTCCGCGTCAGGTTCGCCGGCCACGGCCCACGCGACGCCCACCGTCGCCAGCTCCATGCCCGACGCGAGCGCCGCCGCGCCAATCTCCGGCGGCCACGGGCAAACGCCCACCGTCCAGGCCACGGTGCAATCCGCTCCCGCCACGGACGCCGCAACGCAAGCCGCGCAGATGCCCAACACCCACGCCGGCCCCTCGCGCATGTTCGGCCCCATGCGCGCCTTCGAAGCCGTGCAGCAGATCGCGCACTCCGCGGCCCAAGGCCACGCGCGGCTGGACATCCAGCTGGAGCCGGCGCATCTGGGCAAGCTGCATGTTTCGCTGCAAACGAACGCCGCCAGGCAACTGGTGGTGCACATCGCCGCCGAGCAGCCCGCCGCGCAACAGGCCATCCAGCAGCATCTGCCGCAGCTTCGGCTGGCCCTGGAAAATCAGGGCATGAACCCCGGCGAGTTCTCGCTCAGCGCCGGCATGGGCGGCGATGGCCAGATGCCGGGACAGGGAAATCAGTCTTTTGGGAACCCCTCATCGCCCCGGCATTCCACCCCGTCGGCTTCGCCGGCGACGGCCCCCACCGTCGAGCGCGCCCCGGACGCCGCGAAAGCATCCCCCGGCGGTCGATTGAGCATTCATGTTTGAGCAAGGAGTGACAATATGTTGACACCCACCGCGCCCGTCGCGCCGAAACAGCCGCAACGCACCACGCAGCAGGATCTCGGCAAGAAGGACATCTTCCTGAAGCTGCTGGTGGCGCAGATGAGCAACCAGGATCCGCTCAAGCCGCAAGACCCGACCAAGATGGCCAGCCAGCTCGCCCAGTTCAACATGGTGGAGCAGCAAATCAAGACCAACAAGCTGCTCGGGGAACTGGCCAGGGCGGGCGGCGCTTCCCAATCCGGCGGAACCGGCCAGGCCGCCGCGAGCTACCTGGGTCACGCGGTGACCGTGAACAGCGACCGGCTGCACCATGCCGGCGGGGCGGCCACGTTCCAGGCCGTGCTGGATGCGCCGGCCACGCAATTGTCCGTCTCCATCGTGGACGGGGCCGGCAACACCGTGCGCACCATGCAGATCGCCAACCCCTCCCAGGGCGCGAACGCCATTTCATGGGACGGCCTGACAAGCGCCGGGGCTGCGGCTCCGCAAGGCGACTACCGCATCGTGCTGAGCGCCACCGACCTGCAAGGCAAGGCGGTGAAGACGACCGTGCAGCAAAGCGGGCAGGTCACCGCCGTCCGCTTCACCGATTCCGGCACGCAACTCGTGGTGAACGGTATCGCCGTATCGCCCGACGCCATTCGGGAAATCCGCCTGTGAGCCACCGCGCGAACGGACGGAAATCAACATAAAGGAGCATCATCATGGGTGTATTCAACGCATTGTTCATTGGTTCCAGCGGCCTGACCTCGTATGGCGAGGCGGTGCGCGTGGTCGGCGACAACATCGCCAACGTCAACTCGCTCGGCTTCAAGAGCCAGAACGTCACCTTCTCGGACGTG
>JALVTX010000248.1 GCA_027035825.1 Mariprofundaceae bacterium | reverse complement strand
GCCACGCGCAAGCCGCTCATCACCAAGCTCTCGCCCAACAACGCGGACATCGCCGAAACCGCGCGCCGCGTCATCGAGGCCGGCACGGACGGGCTCTCCGTCATCAACACCCTGGTCGGCATGGCCGTGGACATCGAGCGCCGCCGCCCGGTGCTGGCCAACGTCTCCGGCGGCCTATCCGGCCCCGCCATCAAGCCGGTGGCGCTGTGGAAGCTGCACCAAGCCAGGGCGGTGGCGCGACGTCATGGCATCCCCATTCTCGGCCAAGGCGGCATCGCCTCGCCCGAGGATGCCATCGAGTTCGCCATCACTGGCGCCGCGGCCGTGGGGCTGGGCACCGGCCTGTTCTACGAGCCGCTCCTGCCGGCGCGCATGCTGGACGGCATCGCCGACTACCTGCGCCGTCACGACCTGCGCGCCTGGAGCGAGATCGTCGGCTCGCTTGAAACCGGGGCGTAATCCGCGCCGCGTCGGGCGGCTCGCCCTGCTGGCCGCGTGTTGGCTGGCGATTGCGACTGTCGCCCACGCGGGCACGCTCTCCGTCGTTGGGACTTCCCGCTGGGTGCGGGTGGCCGACATCTTCGATGGCGATACCTTCCGCACCGCCGAAGGCGACAAGGTGCGCCTGCTCGGCATCAACGCCCCGGAAGTGGCCCACGGCAACCAGCCCGGCCAGCCGCTGGGCCGGGCGGCGACCCGGGCGCTGAAGGAACTCATCGCCGGCCGGACGGTGCAACTGACTTTCGACCGCGAGCGGCGCGACGCCTATGGCCGCCTGCTTGCCCATGTCTGGCGGCGCGACGGGCTGTGGGTGAACGGCGAGATGGTGCGGCGCGGCCTGGCCTTCGCCTATCCCTTCGTGCCGAACCTGCAACGGGCCGACCGGCTGCTGGCGCTGGAGCGCAAAGCGCGGCGCGCGCGCCGCGGCATCTGGGCCGTGTCGAGGTTCGCGGTGCTCGATGCCGAGGCCGTCTCGGGCGCGCACGTGGGCCAGTTCCGCGTCGTGCGCGGCCGCGTGCAACGCGTCTTCCGGCGCGGCGCGGGCTTCCGCATCGGGCGTCTGGCCGTGACCATCCCCCGCAAGTATCGTTCCTGGTTCCGCCTGCCCCTGCCCGTGCGCGCGGGGCAGGAAGTGACCGTGCATGGGGTGATCCGGGCCGCGCGGAGCGGCGACGGCCTGTATCTCGCCCTGCACAGCCCCTTCGATCTGGAGGTGACGCCGTGAGCCTTCGCTGGCGTGTCATGTCTCTGACGCCGCTGATGCTTCTGATGCTCCTGGCCGGTTGCGCCACCAACCCGGTGAGCAAGAAGCCGGAATTCGTGATGATGAGCGAGAAGCAGGAGCTGGAGCTCGGGCAGCGCGCGGCCGCGCAGGTGGCCAGGCAGATGCCGTTGCTGCCGGAGGATGACCCGCTCGTGCAATACGTGAACGAGGTCGGTCAAAAGGTGGCCGCCGTCTCCGACCGGCCGGAACTCTACTACCGTTTCCATGTCGTGGACGACAAGACCATCAACGCCTTTGCGCTGCCGGGCGGCTACATCTACATCTACCGGGGGCTGTTGGTGCATCTGAACAGCGAGGCCGAGCTGGCGGCGGTGCTGGGGCACGAGATCGGCCACGTCACGGCACGGCATGCCGTGGAGCGCTACACGCAGACCCAGGCCTACCGCCTCGGCATGGCCGTGGCCTCGATCTTCGTCCCCATCCCGCAGGCCATCGGCCAGATCTCCGATCTCATCGCGATGGCCACCATCCAGGGCTTCGGTCGCAAGGACGAATTGCAGGCGGACGAACTCTCCATCCGCTACATCACCCGCGCCGGCTACGACCCGCATGCCACCATCCGCATCCTGCAAACGCTGAAACGGCTGGAAGACATCCGCATCAAGGAAACCAAGGATGAAACCGGCAAGGCGCCGGAGATCTATCACGGCGCGTTCGCCAGTCACCCCGCCACAGAGAAGCGCATTCGCGAGGCCGTGGCCGAGGCCGCCGCCAGCGAGGAAAAAAGCGGGTTCTGGGGTCGGGAACGCTTCCTGGCGAAGCTGGACGGGCAACCGTACGGCGATTCGGCGCGCGAGGGGGCCGTGGTCGGCCGGCGTTTCCTGCATCCCAAGATGCACGTGCAGCTTGCGTTCCCGAAAGAATGGGTGATCCACAACGGCCATGCGGCGCTGACCGCCCGCCGGCGCAGGGAGCGCGTCTATTTCCGGCTGACCATGAACCAGCTGCAAAAGCGGCAGAGCGCCGAGGAAGTGCTGCGCGACATGCTTCCCAGGCGGCGGCTGGAGCGGCTTCAGCACCTGCGCCGCGGCCCGTTCGAGCTGGCGCAGGCGGAGGTCAACGTCTCCATGCGCGACGTGGGCCAGGCGCGGGCGCTGGTGGCCGTGGCCCGGCGGCGCGACGAAGCCTGGATGCTGCTCTGCGTCAGCCAGCGCGCGCGCTTCGACCAGTGGCGAGGCGAATGTCGCGCCATTCTCGATTCCTTCCGCGCCTACGACCCGGCCAGGGAAGGCGATATCCCGCGCATTCACCTGCACGTCTGGAAACGCAGCGACTCCTGGCAGAAGCTTGCCGCCGCGAGCCACAACGTGCTGGGTCGCTTCACGGCCGACCGACTGGCGGCGCTCAACGGCATGGACGTGAACGAAACGCCCAAACCGGGACGGATCGTCAAGACCGTGGAATAGTTCCTTCCGGCGGCATCGCCCGCTCCACGAGATCGAGGAAGTCGTCGCGCGGGATTTCACGCGCGCCCAGGCTGGCCAGGTGCGGGGTGTAAAACTGGCAGTCGATGAACAGCCATCCCCGCTCCCGCGCCAGCTTGCAGAGATGGAAGAGCGCCATCTTGGATGCATCGGTGCGGCGGTGGAACATGGACTCGGCGAAATAGCCCCGCCCCAGGCGCACGCCGTACAGGCCGCCCGCCAGGCAGCGGCCTTCCCAGACCTCGATGGAATGCGCGTATCCCGCCGCAAACAGGTCGCCATAGGCGCGTTTCATTCCGGGCGTGATCCAGGTTCCCTCGGGACGCGCCGCGCAGGCCTCGACCACGGCCATGAAATCCTCGTTCTCGCTGATGTGGTAGCGCCCCTGCCGGATGCGCCGGGCCAGCCTTCTGGAACAGTGAAACTCGTCCGGAAACAGCACCATGCGCGGATCCGGTGACCACCACAGGATCGGCCCGCCCGCCTCGAACCAGGGAAAGATGCCGCGCCGATAGGCGGCCAACAGCGTCGGCCGCGACAAATCGCCGCCAATGGCGACCGGGCCGTCGGCATCGGCCGTTCTCGGGTCGGGAAAATCCATCATGGTTCCATGCTTGCAATCGCCACAGGCCGCATCAAGTATCCGCGCCATGGTGCATCTGAAGACTCCCGAGGAGATCGAGGCCATGCGGCCGGCCTGCCGGCACGCGGCCGATACGCTGGTGTTCATCGAACCGCATATCCGCCCCGGCATCACCACCGATGAGATCAACGAACTCGTGCACGAGTTCACCGTCGCCGCCGGCGCCATTCCGGCGCCGCTGAACTATCACGGGTTCCCGAAGTCCGTCTGCACCTCGGTCAACCACGTCGTTTGCCATGGCATCCCGGGCAAGAAGAAGCTGAAGGACGGAGACATCGTCAACGTGGACGTCACCAGCATCATCAACGGCTGGCATGGCGATACGAGCAAGACCTTCTTCGTCGGCAAGCCGGGGGTCAAGGCGCGCAAGGTGGTGGAAGTAGCGCGGCGGGCGCTGGAGATCGGCATCGAGGCCGCCCGGCCCGGCGCCACCCTGGGCGACATCGGCCATGCCATCCAGAGCTATGTCGAATCCGAGCGCTGCTCGGTGGTGCGCGAGTACTGCGGTCACGGCATCGGCCGCGCCTTCCACGAGGATCCGCAGGTGCTGCACTACGGGCGCCCAGGCGAGGGGCTCGAACTGAAGCCCGGCATGGTGTTCACCATCGAACCGATGGTGAACCTCGGCAAGCCGGGCGTGAAACTGCTCAAGGACGGCTGGACCGTGGTCACGCGCGACAAGTCGCTGTCGGCCCAGTTCGAGCACACGATCGCCATCACCGAGGACGGCTGCGAAACCCTGACCCTGCCCTCCCCCGCCGGCTGAAACGCCTTCCGCCCGAGGCGCGTCCGGACATCGGAAACCCGCTCAACGCCCCGAGCGACGCACCGCCAGAAGCCCCCTGAGGCTGCCATCCGGCGCCGGCGCAAAATCCGCGATACGGCGTCCCAGCACGGCGATGACCGGCTCATGCCATAGCGGGATGTAGACCTGGTCGGCCGCCATTTGCCGTTCCACGCGGGCATAGAGCGCCTTGCGTTTCGCCATGTCCTCGGTGGCCAGCGCCGCGTCGAGCCATGCATCCACGCGCGGATTGGCGTAGCGGCCGCGGTTGGCGCCGCGTGGCGGCCACATCGAGGAGTGGAGGATCCAGCGATAGATGTCCGGGTCCACGATGCCGACCCAAGACAGCGAATAAACCTGGAAATCCCCCCGCTTGATGCGGGCATAGAAACCACCCCACTCCAGCGATTCCACCTTGGCGAGCACGCCGATGCGTCGCCACATGTCGGCCACGGCCACGGCCATGCGCAGCCGCGCCGGGTCGGTGCTGGTGCGATACGTCAGGGAAAAACGCACTCCATTCGCGCCGCGATGCAAGCCGGCCGCGTCCAGCAGG
>JALVTX010000247.1 GCA_027035825.1 Mariprofundaceae bacterium | reverse complement strand
TCGAACCATTCCGGCCCCAGGGAATGCGCGATCAGCGCCTCCAGCGCCGCCGGCGTGGTCGTCGTGGCCACGCCCAGCGTCACCCCCGCCGCATGCGCCTCTTCCAGGATGCGGCGCACGCCGGGCCGCAGCGGAATGCGACCGGAAGCTATCAGTTCCTGATACAGTTCAGTCTTGCGCGCGTGCAGGCGGGCGATGTCCTCGTCATCCATCGGCGGCATGTCGCCACGCGCGATGTCGTGCCGGATGCGCTCCTTGCCGCCGGTGACGGCCAGCAGCTCGCCATAGACGGCCTCGTCCCAGCGGCGCGCCAGCCCCGCCTCCTCGAAGGCCATGTTGAAGGCGACGCGATGGCCGTCGCGCTCGGTGTCCGCCAGCGTTCCGTCCACGTCCCAGAGCAAGTATCGCAGCGTCATCCCTGTATCTCCTCGGTTTTCGCCCCATTGTGCGGCCGCTGGCCGCGGCCGCAACCCCGAGCGGGCAAGGGAGAAAGACAGGCGGACGCCATTCATGCTATTATTCCTTCCCATGAGCCACCTCCAACCATTCTCGGAACGCGCCATCGTCCCGTTCACGGGCGAGGCGGACAATGCGCGCTACCGGCGGCGCTACGGGTGGCTGCACATCGTGGCGGACAGCAACCTGGCGCGCGAGGCAGACCGGGACAGCGAGGATTTCCGGCGGGCGCTCACCTGGTATGCCCATTACCGCTGGCTCTTCGGGCGCCGGAACGCCTTTCTGGATGCATTGCTGGATGGCGGCGTCGCGCCCCCGCGCCTGACCCGCGACGAATTCCAGCGCCATTATCGCGAATTCCTGGTCAAGGGACTCCGGTGGCTGGGATGGACGTGACGCCCGAGGCGCTCGAACACCTCGGCGACATCCCTCGGCGAAAATTGCTCGTGGGCGGCGCGGCGCTTCCATTCTACGGCGTGAACCGCGGCACGCTGGACATTGACCTGGAAATCCAGGCCGACAGCCAGGAGGAATTCGACCGCATCCGCGAAGCCATCGAAGCCAGCGGCCTCGTGGCCGACGTCACGGCCAATTTCGAGGGATGGGGAATGATCCCTCTGCCCGAGGGGTTCCGGGAACGCGTCATTCCCACGCCTATCCGCAACCTGTTCGTGCTCGATCCGGTGGACTACGTCTTCTCCAAGCTTCGGCGGGGAACCGAGCAGGATATCGAGGATTGCCTCGCCGTCGTCCGGGCGCGGGCCATTCGGCCACGGGACATCCGCGAACGAAAACGGCTGCTGCGCCTGCCGCTCGATCCCGTCAGCCACGTGTTCAACAGGATTTTCGATCGCTTCATGGAAGCAATCGAGTCGGAAGGAAGCCCCGAGGGCGCCTAGGGCTGGCCCTGGCGCCGGCGCTTGGGTTTCGCGCCGGGGTTGGGTTATCATTGCTCCATGGGCACGCTGATTCACGAGTCTCCCTCCCCGGCCGTCAGCGAGCCGGGCCTGCGCAAGCCGCCCATGTATCGGGTGGTGCTGCTCAACGACGACTTCACCCCCATGGACTTTGTGGTGGACATCCTGCGCCGGTTCTTCCAGAAATCGGCGGAGGAAGCCACGCGCATCATGCTGGCCGTACATCACGAGGGACGGGGCGTCTGCGGCGTCTATCCCTTCGAGATCGCTGAAAGCAAGGTGCACCTGGTGCGACAAACCAGCAGAAAGCACGGCCATCCGCTGATGTGCGTCATGGAGCGGGTCGAAGAGGATGACGGAGGCGAGCCATGTTGAGCGACGAACTCGAACGCACCCTGAACGACGTGTTCCGCTCGGCGCACCTGCGCCGCAACGAGTTCGTGACCCTGGAGCACCTGCTCCTGGGCTTGCTGGACAACGCCGAGGCGCGCGACGTGCTCGAGGGCTGCGGCGCGGATCTCGAACTCCTGCGCGAGCGGCTGACGCAATACATCACCGAGCACGTGGCCGTGCTGCCGGAGGGGCCGGCGGAGACGGCCGCCAGCATAGCGCTCCAGCGCGTGATCCAGCGCGCGGTGATGCAGGCGCAGGCCGCCGGCAAGGCGGAAGTCACCGGCGCCTACATCCTGGTGGCGCTGTTTTCGGAGAAGGAATCCTACGCCACGATGCTGCTGCGCGAGCTGGGCATCGAGCGGCTGGATGTGGTCAACTACATCGCCCACGGCGTGCGCAAGACCGAGCGCGAACCCTCGCCCTCCCGCGAGGCGCCGCCCCACCCGGTGGAGCCGACGCGCAAGAAGGCCTCGCCCTCCCCCCTGGAGCGCTTCGCCATTGATCTCAACGCGCGCGCCGCCGAGGGCAAGATCGATGCGCTGGTCGGCCGCGAAAAGGAGCTGGAGCGTTGCATGCACATCCTCTGCCGCCGCCGCAAGAACAACCCGCTGCTGGTCGGCGAGGCCGGCGTGGGCAAGACCGCCATCGCCGAGGGCCTGGCGCGCCGCGTGGTTGAGGGCGAGGTGCCCGAGGTGCTGGCCAACGCCCGCATCTACGCCCTGGACATGGGGGCGCTGCTCGCCGGCACCAAGTATCGCGGCGATTTCGAGGAACGGCTGAAGGCCGTGCTCAAGGCATTGTCGGAAAAGGACGGGGCGATCCTGTTCATCGACGAAATCCACACCGTCATCGGGGCGGGCGCGGCCAGCGGCGGCGCCATGGATGCCTCGAACCTGCTCAAGCCGGCCCTGGCCAACGGCGAACTGCGCTGCATCGGCGCCACCACCTGGCAGGAATACCGCAACCTGTTCGAGAAGGATCGCGCCCTGTCGCGCCGTTTCCAGAAGGTGGAGATCGAAGCGCCGTCCGTGCCCGAGTGCGCGCGCATCCTCAAGGGCCTGAAGCCTGCCCTGGAGGCGCACCACGGCGTGCGCTACAGCGCGGCCGCCATCAAGGCGGCGGCGGAGCTGGCGCACCGGCACCTGCATGACCGCAACCTGCCCGATTCGGCCATCGACGTGCTGGACGAGGCCGGCGCGGCCGTGCGCGTGATGCCCGAGTCGCGCCGCAAGAAGCAGATTTCGGTGGCCGACATCGAGGCCGTGGTGGCGCGCATGGCGCGCATCCCGTCGCGCAGCGTCTCCGCCTCGGACAAGCGCAGCCTGGAAAGCCTGGAACGCGACCTGAAGCTGGCCGTCTTCGGCCAGGACGAGGCCATCCACGCGCTGGCCTCGGCCATCAAGCTTTCCCGCGCCGGGCTCGCGCACCCGGAGAAGCCGGTCGGCAGCTTCCTGTTCACCGGCCCCACCGGCGTGGGCAAGACCGAGGTGGCGCGCCGGCTGGCCGACACGCTGGGGCTGGAGCTCATCCGGTTCGACATGTCCGAGTACATGGAAGCGCATTCGGTGGCCCGGCTCATCGGCTCGCCGCCGGGCTACGTCGGCTTCGACCAGGGCGGCCTGCTCACCGAGGCGGTGAACAAGCATCCCCACTCGGTGGTGCTGCTGGACGAGTTCGAGAAGGCGCACCCGGACATCTTCAACGTGCTGTTGCAGGTGATGGATCACGGCCGTCTCACCGACAACGCCGGCCGCACGGCCGACTTCCGCCACGCCATTCTCATCATGACCAGCAACGTGGGCAGCCAGGAACTGGCCCGCGAGAGCATCGGCTTTGCGCCGCAATCGCGCGGCGGGGACAACAGCGAGGCCCTCAAGCGCGCCTTCTCCCCCGAGTTCCGCAACCGGCTGGACGCCATCATCCCGTTCGCGCCGCTGGACGCAAAGACGGTGCGGCACGTGGTGGACAAGTTCCTGATGGAGCTGGAAACCCAGCTCGAAGCCAAGGGCGTAAAGCTCGTGGTCAGCGAACCGGCGCGCGACTGGCTGGCCCGGCACGGCTACGACGAGCACCTGGGCGCAAGACCAATGGGCCGGCTCATCGCCGAGCAGATCAAGAAGCCGCTGGCGGACGAGATTCTCTTCGGCCGCCTGCAAAAGGGCGGTACGGCGCGCGTGATCGTCAGGAACGATGTGCTGACGCTCACGGTTTCCGGCTGATCTCCGGGCATCCTTCGCCCTCATGCAATGCCCCGGCTGCGGAACCTGGTATGCCAAGACGCAGGCCTTCTGCGCCTGCTGCGGCGCCATCCTGGCCGATGGCCAGAACAAGGCGCGCATCGGCCACTACCAGCTGCTGGAGAAGATCGGCCAGGGCGGCATGGGCATCGTCTATCGCGGCTATGACGAAGGGCTGGGCCGTGACGTGGCCATCAAGGTGCTGCACCAGCACCTGCTGAACGAACCCCGGCAGGTGGAACGCTTCCGCCGCGAGGCGCGGCTGCACGGCCAGCTCATGCACCCGAACATCGTCGCCCTGCTCGACGTCCACGAGGACGACGAGGTCATGGCGCTGGTGCTGGAGCTGGTGCGCGGCTGCACGCTCAAGGAATACCTGAACGCGCGGGGCGTCCCCGATTGGCCGGAGATCCGCTACGTGGCGGACGGCATCCTCACCGGCCTGGAAGCCGCCCACGAGCAGGGCGTCGTCCATCGCGACCTGAAGCCCTCCAACGTCTTCCTCAGCGACGACGGCCTCGTCAAGCTGATGGACTTCGGGCTGGCCAAGCCCGAGCGCGCCGAGGACGACATCACCGCCACCGGCGACACCGTCGGCAGCTACCATTACATGGCGCCGGAACTGATCCTGGGCGGCGAGATTGGCCCGCGCACCGACCTGTATGCGCTGGGCATCGTGCTCTACCGCATGGCCACGGGCCAGCTGCCCTTCACCACCAGCGGCGGCGGCGAGTTCGAGAT
>JALVTX010000246.1 GCA_027035825.1 Mariprofundaceae bacterium | reverse complement strand
CATCGGTTTGCACGCCGCGCCAGATGAAATCGCTCGCGTGCAGCAAGCTATCACGGAGCATCCGGGGCTGCACGCCGGCCTGGCGCAGCCCGGCCAGCGTGGTGGAGGCATGGCGCTTGGCCAGCCGCCGGCCATTCTCGTCCAGGATCAGCGGATGGTGGATGAACATGGTTTCCGGCAGCCCCAACAGCGCCTGGAGCAGCCGGTGCAGGGCTGCGAACGGGCGCAGATCCTCGCCGCGGATCACGTGCGTGACGCCCTGGATGGCATCGTCCACGACCACGGCGAGGTGGTAGCTCACGCCGACGTCGCGGCGGGCGATGATCACGTCCGCCCCGATGGCCGGCGCCACCGGGTGAGCGCGCCCTTCGCCATCGCGCCAGGCAAGATCGGCGTCCACCCGCGCCAGCGCCGCCGCCGCATCCAGCCGCCAGGCGGGGCGGCCGCGCTCCATCCGGGCGGCGCGCTCGGCGGCCGAGAGATGCCGGCACACGCCCGGGTAGGGCGGGATGGCTTCGTCGGCGTGCGGGGCCGCGCCCATGCGCTCCAGCTCTCGGCGGATGTCGCCCCGGGTGCAGAAGCAGGGATAGACGACGCCCATCGCCCGAAGCCGCTCCAGCGCCCGGCGGTAGTCGTCCATGTGCTCGCTCTGGCGTCGCGGCTTGCCATGCCATTCGATGCCCAGCCAGCGGAGATCCTCGATGATGGCGCGGACATATTCCTCGCGGCAGCGAGTGGTGTCGATGTCCTCGATGCGCAGGTGCAGTCGCGCATGGTGGCGACGGGCCCACTGCTGGCAGACCAGCGCCGAATAGGCGTTGCCCACGTGCAGCAGTCCCGTGGGGCTGGGGGCGAAGCGGGTGACGCGCCTCATGCCGGCTGGCCGGCCGTCGGCGCCTGATTGCCCGCCGGCGGCAGCAGCAGCGGCTGACCTTCCTGGATGCGTTCCGGGCGGGTGAGTACGCGAATCTCGTCGCCGGCTTCGAGCACGAAATCGTCATGCGGCAGGTGCGTCTGTCCATTGCGGACGATGATGAGCGGCTGCACCCCGTGCGGGATGCGGGCATCGGCCAGCCGGCAGCCGGCCAGCGGCGAGTCGGGCGCGACGCGGAAGGCCTCGTGCACCAGTCGCTTGCGCCAGGCCTGGTCGTTCCAGTAGGTGAAGTTGTAGGGCTTGGCGAACAGCCGCCTGGCGCTGAGCTGACGGATCATGCGCGCGTGGTTTTCCTCGTCGCCCTCGCGCAGCGCCACGTAGATGTCGTGGATGTGGAACTGGTCGCGCGCAAGCTGCGCGATCAGCAGATTGTGCTCGGAGGAGCCGGTCATCGCGACGACGCAGCCCATTTCCTCGGCATGGACGATTTCCATGTAGAGCGGATCGAGCGCGTTGCCGCGCACCGCCACGTGGCCCGAGCGCTGGAGCGTGGCGATGACCTCGGCGTTCGTGTCCAGGAAGCGCACCTCGCGATCCTCGGCCAGCGCCCGGCCCAGCTCCGCGCCGATCTGGCCGCCGCCCACGATCAGCACCGAGCGCTCGTCAGTGCCTTCCACGCCCAGCCAGCGGGCCAGCGGCGCGGCCAGCAGGCCATAGACCAGCACCGACAGGATGATGATGGCATAGACCAGCGGCTCCAGCAGCTCGCCGCCGGGCACGCCGCGCTCGGCGAGCACCAGGCCGAACAGCGAGGTGATGGCGGCCGCGACCACGCCGCGCGGCGCCATCAGCGCCAGGTAGGTCCGCTGCCTTGCGCCCAGTTCCGCGCCCGCGGTGGCGAGCCAGACGGCGACGGGCCGGGCGATGAGCGCCAGGGCGGCGAAGATGCCGAGGCCCAGCGCGAAATGCGCGCGCAGCACGTTCAGGTTGAGGTCGGCCGCGAGCAGCACGAACAGCACCGAGACCAGCAGCATCGAGAGGCTGCCCTTGAAATGGCGGAGGCGCTGGATGTCCGGCAAGTCCTTGTGCTGGAGCATCGCCCCGGCCACCAGCACGGCCAGCAGTCCCGCCTGGCGGCTGGCGTGGTCGGCCGCGAGATACAGGCCCCAGACGGCGGCCAGCGTGGCGATGGCGCGCAGCTCGGTGTCCTTCAGCCAGTCGCGGGTCAGCGCACGGCCGATGAGCCAGCCGCCGAGCCAGCCAATGCCGGCCCCGGCCGCGAACTTGAGGGCCAGGTCGCTGGCCACGGTGCGGATGCTCAGGCCGCCGGCCAGCGTCAGCTCCAGCATGACGATGGCCAGCATCGCGCCCAGCGCGTCAATCAGCATCGCCTCGCCGGCGAGGACATGACGCAGGGTGCGATCCATGCGGGTCTGGCGCACGATGGGCATGATGACCGTGGGGCCGCCGACGGAAATCAGCGCCCCGAACAGCAGCGCGATGTTCCAGTCCGCCCCGCCCCAGGCGTGCAAGAGGCCTCCGCCCACGAGCATCGTCGCCGCCGGGCCAAGGATCAGCAGGCGGCCGACCACCCATCCCTGTTGCCTCAGCGCCTTGAGGTTCAGGTTCAGGCCGCCCTCGAACAGGATGACGGCCAGCCCCAGCTCGATGAGGGTGTGAAGGGCGGGGCGCACCGCCTCGACATGCAACAAATGCAGGCCGAACGGCCCCAGCAGCATGCCCGAGACGAGCCACGGCACGATGGCCGGCAGCCGCAGGCGCTCGGCGCCAATCCGGGCCGCCACGGCGACCAGAGCGGCCAGCACGAACACCTCGGTGGGTTCCATGCCCTGGGTCATGGGGGTGAGCCTGCCCGCGCCCTCGGCGGCGGGCAAGAAGCGCCGGGCCATGCCGCCGGCTTACAGGATGTAGCGGGAGAGATCCTCGTCGTCGCTGATGTCCGACAGGCGCGTCTTCACGTAGTCCGCGTCCACGACCAGCCGCTTGTCGGCGCGGTCGGGCGCGTCGTAGCTGGCTTCCTCCAGCACGTGCTCCAGCAGCGTGTGCAGGCGGCGCGCGCCGATGTTCTCGGTGCGCTCGTTGACGCGCACGGCCAGCCGCGCGATCTCGGCGATGCCGTCGTCGGTGAACGTCACCTCCAGCCCCTCGGTGGCCAGAAGCGCCGCATACTGCCGGGTGAGCGCGTTCTCCGGCTCGGTGAGGATGCGGCGGAATTCCTCCTCCCCCAGCGCGTCCAGGGTCACGCGGATGGGAAAGCGCCCCTGAAGCTCGGGGATGAGATCGGACGGCCGGGCCAGGTGAAAGGCGCCGGAGCCGATGAACAGGATGTGGTCGGTCTTGACCGGGCCGTGACGGGTGTTGACGGTGGTGCCCTCGACCAGCGGCAGCAGGTCGCGCTGCACGCCCTCGCGCGAGACGTCGGCGTTCTTGCCCTCGCGGTGGGTGATCTTGTCCATTTCGTCGAGGAAGACGATGCCGTCGTTCTCGGCGCGCTTGACCGCTTCCTCGCGGATGCGATCCATGTCCAGCAGGCGGTCGGCCTCCTCCTGCTCCAGGTAGGCAAGCGCGTCCCGGACGGTCATGCGGCGGCGCTTCGGCTGCGAGGAAAACAGACCGCCCAGCATGTCCTTGATATCAATCTCCTCGGTTCCCTGGTTGGAGAAGACCTGCATCATCGGCGCCGCCGGCTGGCTCTTCACCTCGATTTCGACCTGCCGGTCATCCATCTCGCCGCTCCTGAGCTTGCGGCGCATCTTCTCGCGCGAGGCGTGATCCGGACGCGACTGCTCGGCCGACACCGGCCCGGAAGGCGGTACCGGATGCGGAATCAGGATGTCCAGCAGCCGGTCCTCGGCGGCCTCGGCGGCGCGGGTCTTCACGCGCGCCAGATGTTCGTCCCGAACGATCTTGATGGCCGTGTCCACCAGGTCGCGGATGATGGATTCCACGTCGCGGCCGACGTAGCCGACCTCGGTGTACTTCGTCGCTTCCACCTTGACGAACGGGGCCTTGGCGAGCTTTGCCAGTCGCCGCGCGATTTCCGTCTTGCCGACGCCGGTGGGGCCGATCATCAGGATGTTCTTGGGCGTGATTTCCTCGCGCATCGGGGAGGGCACCTGCTTGCGCCGCCAGCGGTTGCGCAGGGCAATCGCCACGCTGCGCTTGGCCTCGGCCTGGCCGATGATGAAACGGTCGAGCTCGGACTCGATTTCGCGCGGCGTCATCGCATCGCTCATGCGGCTTCCCCTCCCACGACCTCCACGCGGATGTCGGCGTTGGTGTAGATGCAGATGCGCGCGGCGATTTGCATGGCTTCGCGCACCACCTCCTCGGCGGACAGGGAGCTGTGGGCCACCAGCGCCTCGGCGGCCGCCTGCGCATAGGCGCCACCGGAACCGATGGCCACCACGGCGCCGTCCGGCTCCAGCACGTCGCCGTTGCCAGAGATCATCAGCATGCGCTCGTCATCGGCGACGATCATCATCGCCTCCAGCTTGCGCAGGTAGCGATCGGTTCGCCATTCCCGCGCCAGCGCCACCGCCGCCCGCGCCAGGCTGCCGCCGTGCTCGTCCAGCTTGGCCTCGAAACGCTCGAACAGGTTCATCGCATCGGCCGTGGAGCCCGCGAAGCCGGCGACGATGGCGCCGTCTCGGATGGCGCGCACCTTGCGCGCGCCGTGCTTGATGACGGTGTCGCCCAGCGTGACCTGGCCATCGCCGGCGATGGCCGTCCGTCCGTCCTTGCTGACGCAGCAGATGGTGGTTCCGCGCATGTCGGGCATGGTTGCGTTCCTCGAATCCGTATTGGGTTTGCAATCTTATCCGACGGGGGAGGGATTGCCAGCGTCCGTCGGGGAT
>JALVTX010000245.1 GCA_027035825.1 Mariprofundaceae bacterium | reverse complement strand
GGGTCGGACAGGAACTCGCGCAGGTAGCGGCGCAACGCGGCGGGGGTGGGGGCGTCCGGCGTGCCGAGGTTGGCGAGCAGCACGCCGATGGGCGCGGCATTTGCGTCGGCCACGGGCCTATGCCCCGGTCATGCCGATGAGCTTGAACAGCTCCAGCCGCGAGGACGGGTTGTTCAGGAAGGCGCCGGTGAGCTTGGAGGTGGTCGTCCAGGAGTTCGGCTTGCGCACGCCGCGATGGCACATGCAGAAGTGCTGGCACTGGATGACCACGGCCACGCCGGCCGGGCGCAGCACCTCCTCGATGACCTGCGCGATCTGCATCGTCATCTTTTCCTGCACCTGGAGCCGGCGGGCGAACACGTCCACCACGCGCGCCAGCTTCGAGAGGCCCACCACGCGGCCGTTCGGCAGGTAGGCCACGTGCGCCTTGCCGACGAAGGGGGCCAGGTGATGCTCGCAGTGGCTGTGCACGTCGATGTCCGAGACCAGCACCATCTCGTCGTAGCCTTCGACTTCCTCGAAGGTCTTTTCCAGGTGCTCGCGCGGGTCCTCGGCGTAGCCGGAGAAATATTCGCCGAAGGCCGCCAGCACCCGCTTGGGGGTGTCTTGCAGGCCTTCGCGGCTCGGGTCGTCGCCGATGTATTCGAGCAGCGCGCGCACGTGCGCCATGGCCTCGATGTTGCGCGGATCCGTGGGGTCGAAATCTTGCATGATGTCCTCGAAGCGGGATGATGCGCACACGTTAGCGTATCGGCGACGGACGCAAAACCCCGGAGGGACAGGGCCTGTTGACGCGCATTCGGATGGCGACGGTGGTGGACGTGCTGAGGCACGGGGCGCTGGAGGGCGGCGTGCGCTATCGCGGCGGCGTCGAGGCGCGACTGACGCCCGAGGGCCGCGCCGCGATGGACGCGGTGTGGGAGCGCCTGCGCGACGAGGTGGAGGTGATCGTGAGCTCGCCGCTGTCGCGCTGCCTGGCGCCGGCGCGCGACTGGGCGAAGGCGTCCGGCAAGCCGCTGGTGGTGGAGCCGGATTGCCGGGAGCTGGCCTACGGCGAATGGGAGGGCTGCACGCACGAGGAAATCGAGGCGCGCTTTCCCGGCATGCTGGCGGCCTGGCGGCGCGACCCGTCGGCCTTGACGATCCCGGGCGCGGAAACCTGGGCCGGGTTTGCCGGGCGCGTGGCCGGGGCCTGGCGGCGGCTGCTGGAAGCCCACGAAGGTCGGCACGTGCTGCTGGTGGCGCACTCGGGCACGTTGCGGGCGCTCTTGGCGATGGCGCTGGAAGCGCCAGCCGCCTCGGCGCGCCGTCTCGACGTGCCCTATGCCTGCTGGAGCCGCCTGTCCCATGCCGACGGGAACAGTGTGCTGATTTGGCACAATCGCCGCCCCGATGGGTGACGGCCATTTGACCGGGCGTCGGGCGTTTCTACAATCGCGCCATCTTTATTCCAAAGGAGGAAGACGGACGATGAAGAAGCATCTTCTGGCCGCGATGGCGGCGCTGACCCTGGTTGCGTTCCCGGTGGCGGGCGCGATGGCGCAGGACATGGACAACGACAATGACATTCGCGTGGACACCGACAACGATTTCGACATTCGCCCGTATGCCGGCGTGGGTCTGGGCGCGTTTGGCCTGGAGTTCAAGAATAGCCCGACCACCAATGCCGTAAGCCAGAAAAACACGGTGTTCGGCGGGTATGTGAAGCTGGGCGCGGACATCGGCGATTACCTGGGCGCGGAGCTGCGTTTCGGTGCGACGGGTTCCGGTTCGAAGACGTACCCTGCTCCGATCGGCAGCCTCAAGCAGCAGGCCTCGAATTTCATTTCCTATCTGGCCAAGGTTCAGTTCCCGGCCACGCCCGATCTGCGGCTGTATGCGTTGGTTGGCGGAACGACGGCCAAGTTCAAGGGCACCGATAGTGCTGGGAGCCAGAGCCAGACCAAGACCGGGCTGAGCTATGGCTTGGGTGGCGAGTATGCCCTGCAGGATACATTGTCGGTTGGTCTTGAGTGGGTGCAGTACTGGAATAACGTCAAACTGGATAATAACAAGTTTGGCACGGGCGCCAAGGCCAAGATCTGGGGCATTTCGCTGACGGGCGCGTATCACTTCTGATTGCGCGCCATCGCGGATGCATCGGGGGAGGCCTGCGGGCCTCCCTTTTTTATGGGTCGAGCCTGGGCGCAACGGAGGATCGATAACCACCAAGACACGAAGACACAAAGGAAATTCATGCCCTGATCTTCGTGACTTGGTGCCTTGGTGGTTCTCTTGCACCGTCGGACTGAAGTCCGACCTGCGAGACTCAATGCTCGAGCAGTTTTCCGGCCACCTCGATTACGTGCGCGCCCCAGGAGCGCGCGGCGGTGAGCTGCGGGTCGGAGACGCCCTCCGGCATGCCCTCGTGGTTGCCGGTGCGGGCGTAGGGCCCCCATTGCAGGCCGCCGTCGGCATAGCCCATCGCCGTCTTCGGGAAGCCCACGACGATCATGCCCTGCTCGAGGAAATGGGAATGCAGCATGGCCAGCGTCAGCTCCGCGCCGCCGCCCGCGCCGCCGAAGCCGCCGCCGGTGGCGAAGGCGCCGCCCACCTTGCCTTCCAGCGCCCCTTCCATCCACAGCTTGCCGCAGGCGTCAATCAGGCGCTTGAGCTGCCAGGCCGGCCCGCCCATGTGCACCGGCGTGCCGAAGAGAATCACGTCGGCGGCGACCAGGTCATCCGGCTTCGTATCGTCGGCGCGTTGCAGTGCAATGTCGGCTTCAGGCGCGCGGGCGCCGATGCCGGCGGCGACGGCCTGGGCCATCCGCTCGGTGTTGCCGTAATCGGAATGATAGACGATCAGCGCCCGCATCAGGCGTGGCCGACCTGGTCGGAAAGCTGCGCCAGCGACACGCCCATGCCCTGGGCGGCGGCCATCCAGCGCTGTTCCGGCGGCGTGTGGAACACGATGAGGCTGCTGCCCGGCGCAATGAGCCAGTCGTTGCGGGCGATTTCGTCCTCCAGCTGGCCCGCGCCCCAGCCGGCATAGCCCAGCACCAGCATGAAGTGCTCCGGCCCCTCGCCGCGCGCCAGGTCTTCCAGGATGTCGCGCGAGGTCGTGAGATGGATCTCCGGCGTGACGCACAGCGTCGCGTCATAGACCTGCCAGCCATCGTGCAGCACGAAGCCGCGGAACGGCTCCACCGGCCCGCCCTCGAAGGTGGGGGCGTCGCTGGCCGGCTTGCCCAGCTTCAGGTCTTCCAGCACTGCGCCGACGGTGATGTCCTGCGGCCGGTTGATGATGAGGCCCATGCAGCCGTCCTCGTCGTGATGGCAGACCAGCACCACGGCGTCCTTGAAGTTCGGGTCGGCCAGCGAGGGCATGGCGAGCAGGAAGTGGCCGGTCAGGTTGTGCGTCGCGCTCATGATGGTTTCTCCGCCTGTCGGGATCGCATGGCACGCGCCATCTCCAGCGCCGCCACCAGACTACTATAGGACACTTCGCCCGTGCCCGCACGTTCCGGGGCCGTGCCGTGATCCACGCTGGCGCGCACGAACGGCAGGCCCAGCGTGATGTTGACCGCGTCGCCGAAGCTCAGCGCCTTCAGCGGAATCAGCGCTTGGTCGTGGTAGCAGCAGACGATGGCGTCGAAGGCCTCGCGCCGCCCGGCCGCGAACAGCGAATCGGCCGGCAGCGGTCCGGTCACGTCCAGGCCGGCCTCGCGCGCTCGCCGGGCGGCCGGGGCCAGCACGCGGATTTCCTCGTCGCCGAAATGCCCGGCCTCGCCGCCGTGCGGGTTGAGCGCGCACAGCGCCAGTCTGGGGCGCTCGATGCCGAACCGGCGCGCCAGCTCGCGGGCGGTGATGAGCAGCGTTTCCAGCACGCCTTGCCCGTCCAGCGCGCCGGGCACGTCGCGCAGCGCCATGTGGGTGGTGACCAGCGCCACGCGCAACGCGTCGGAGGCCAGCATCATCACCACGCGCGGCACGCCGGTCAGGTGCGCCAGGAACTCGGTATGGCCGGGAAAGTCGAAGCCCGCGTCGCGCAGCACGGACTTGTCGATGGGGCCGGTGACCATGGCGGCGGCCCGGCCATCCATGCAGGCGCGGGCGGCGGCCTCGATGCAGCCGATGACGGCGGGCGCGGTGGCGGACGAGGGCTGGCCGGGCGCGACTTGCCCCGGCTCCACGCCGGGATTCCAGCAGGCGATGGCCCCGGGCGCGGCCTCGGGTCCGTCCACGTCCACGAGCGGCGGAGCTGCGCCCGGACTCATGCCCAGAAGCGCCGCCCTCTCGGCCAGCCATGCGGCCGGCGCGCAGACGCAAGTCTTCTCGAAGGCTTCCGGACGGTGCTTCCATGCCAGCAGGATGCAGTCCGGCCCGATGCCGGCCGGTTCGCCGACGGTGACGACGATGGGCGTCAGTGGCACGACCGCCGTTCGATCACCGCCCGGGCGCGCAGGCCGGCCAGCCAGCGCGGAAGCTGGTCCTGCATTTCCACGTTCATCAGGATGTTCTGGATTTCGTCGCGCCGCGCCTCGAACGAGTTGGGGTCCACGTGCTGGCGTTCGACGACGCGGATGATGTGCAGCCCGAACGGCGTCTGCACCACGCCGCTGGTCTCGCCAGGCTTCAGGGCGAAGGCGGCCTGCTCGAAGGCGGGCACCATGTCGCCGCGCCGGAACCAGCCCAGGTCGCCGCCCTTGGTTGCGCTCGGCCCCTGGGAAATCTCGCGCGCCCGGGTGGCGAACTCCTCGTCGCTGGCATGCTTCATCTCCTCGGCGATCTGCTCGGCCTGCTTGCGGATGCGGGCCTTTTCCTCCTCGCTCATCGCGTCGTTGAGCTTGAGCA
>JALVTX010000244.1 GCA_027035825.1 Mariprofundaceae bacterium | reverse complement strand
CCATTGTCCGAACCGGTGGCGGACTGATTCAACCCCTGGCACCAGAACGACAGCGTGTCATTGGCCGCGAACCAGTGCGCCGCGCGCACGATGTCCGCCGCGTCCACGCCGCAAATCTCCGCCGCCTTGCCGGGCGTCATGGCGCGCGCGGCCTCGGCCACCGCCTCGAACCCCTCGGTGCGCTGTTCGATGAACGCCGCATCCACCATGCTTTCCCAGAGCATCACGTTGAGCATCGCCTGCATCAGCGCGATGTCCGTCCCCGGCCGGATGGGAAGATACAGGTCTGCGATGGACGCCGTGTCGGTGCGCCGGGGATCCACGACGATGACGCGCAAGTCCGGATTGGCCTCCTTGGCCGCTTCCATGCGCCGGAACACAATGGGATGCGCCCAGGCCGGATTGGCCCCGATGATGAAAAAGCAGCCCGCCTCCTCGATGTCGGCGTAGCAGGTCGGCGGGCCGTCGGCCCCGAAGGCGCGTTTGTAGGCCACCACCGCCGAGGACATGCACAGCCGCGAGTTCGTATCCACGTTGTTGCTGCCGATGAAGCCCTTCATCAGCTTGTTGAACGCGTAGTAGTCCTCGGTCAGCAACTGGCCGGAGATGTAGAAGGCCACGGCATCCGGCCCGTGCTCCTCGATGATGCGGGCGAAACGCCCGGTGGCGAAATCCAGCGCCGTATCCCAGTCCACGGGCGCGAAAGGCATGTCACGCGAGGTGCGCAACTGCGGCTTCTTCAGCCGATCGCCGGCGGTCACCGTGTGATGCAGTTCGCGCCCCTTCGAGCACAACATGCCCCGGTTCGTGGGGTGGTCTTCATCCCCGGCCAGGGCGATGATCTCGGCACCGCGCACCTCCAGGCGAATGCCGCAACCGGTGCCGCAATACGAGCAGACACTGCGGCGCGTCTGGATCATGCGCCCGCCCTGAGCATCACCTGGCCGTCATGCACTCGGGTTTCGAAAGTGCGCACGCAGCCGGAATCGGGCGGCGCGACCTCGCCCGTGTCCAGATGAATGCGTTGATTGTGCAGCGGGCACAGGACATCGCGACCCGACACAATGCCCTCGGCCAACGGGCCACCCTTGTGCGGGCAACGGTTTTCGACCGCTCGCACCGAATCATCGCTGAGGCGGAACAGCGCGATCACCGCATCCGCCGTCCGCACGGTGCGTCCCGCCCCTTTCGGAATCTCATCCAGCTTGCAGACCTCAATCCAGTCGCTCATCGTCGTCATGCCTCCACCCGCACGGGAATCTCAATGGGTTCATATTCCTTGAAACGATCCGCCTGCTCGATGCGCTCCTTCCAGGGATCGGCCGTGAGCGTGGCGAGATATGCATCGCATCGCGCGGCCAATGCCTTGCGGTTCTCGACATCCTCCACCACGGCCTGCTTGACCTTGTCCAGGCCAATGCGCTCCAGCCAGGGGGCCGTGCGCTCGTTGTGTCGCCCGGTTTCACGATAGTGCTGGAGGTAGGCCTTGGTGATTTCCATGACCTCATCCGCCGTTTCCACGATGCAAAGCAAGTCGCAGGCGCGCACCTTCACGCCGCCATTGCCACCAACGTAGATTTCCCAACCGCCTTCCACGCCAACCACGCCCAGATCCTTGATGGTGGCCTCGGCGCAGTTGCGCGGGCAGCCGGAGACCGCAAGCTTGACCTTGGCCGGGAACCACATGCGCTCCAGTTCCTTTTCCAGGCGGATGCCCATCGAGGTCGAGTCCTGCGTGCCAAAGCGGCACCATTCGGAGCCCACGCAGGTCTTCACGGTGCGCAGCGCCTTGCCGTAGGCAAAGCCCGAGGGCATGTCGAGATCGCGCCATATCGGAATCAGGTCTTCCTTCTTCACGCCCAGCAGGTCAATGCGCTGGCCGCCGGTGATCTTGACCGAGGGCACGTTGTATTTCTTGGCGATGGTGGCGATGCGAATCAGGTCATCGGGCGTCGTCTCGCCACCGTAGATGCGCGGAATCACCGAGAACGTGCCATCCTTCTGGATATTGGCGTGCATGCGCTCGTTGGCGATGCGGCTGGTTCGATCGTCCTCGGCCTCGCCCGGAAACAGCATGCCGACGTAGTAATTGATGGCCGGCCGGCAAACATGGCAGCCCTCCCCTTCCCAGCCCAGCGTCCGCATCACCTCGCGCACGGAAAGCAGGCGCTTTTGCCGGATCTGCTCCTTCACCTGTTCGTGGGTCATGTCCGTGCAGCCGCACATCGGATCCTCGGTGGATTCCACGAAGGCCGTGCCCAGCGTGGCCGCCAGAATCTGATCCACGAGCCCCGCGCAGCCCCCGCAGGAACCCGCCGCCTTGGTGCAGGCCGTCACTTCCTTGCGGCTGGTCAGTCCCTCCTTGACGATGGCGTCCACGATCTGCTTCTTGGAGACGCCATTGCAGCCGCACACGATGGTGTCATCGGCCATCTGCGCCGCCTGATCCACGCCGGAATGCCCGGAGTCGCCCAGACCCGAGGCGGAAAACAGCAGCGTGGAGCGCATGTCGGACACGTCCTTGCCATCCTGCATCCACTGGAAGAACGTCGGCCCGTCCGCCGTATCGCCGAACATGACGACGCCCTTGATGCGGTCATCTTCGAGCACCAGCTTCTTGTAGACGCCTCCGTGGCGATCGAGCAGTTCCACCACGTCCGCGCCCGGGCCGCCCATGAAATCGCCCGCCGAGAACACGTCCACGCCCGAAACCTTCAGCTTGGTGGACGTCACCGAGCCTTCGTAACGCTTGAGCCCCTGCCCCGTGATCTGGTAGGCCAGCACCTTCGCCTGCTCGTAGAGCGGCGCGACGAGGCCATATGTCTTTCCCCGATGTTCCACGCACTCGCCCACGGCATAGACGGCCGGGTCGGTCACCGTCTGCATGTGGTCGGTCACCACGATGCCCCTGTTGCAATACAGGCCGCTCTGCTCGGCCAGTTCGATATTCGGACGAATGCCGGCGGCCATCACCAGCAGGTCGCATTCCAGTTCGCCGCCATCCTTGAAGCGCAACCCTTCCACCCGTTCGCCGCCAAGAACCTCCGTGGTCAACGTCGAGACGCGGAACTTCATGCCCTGCCGCTCCAGCGCATCGCGCAGCATCTCGCCGGCCACCTCATCCAGCTGCATGTTCATCAGCGTGGCCTGGTCGTGGATCACGGTCACGTCCATGCCCAAGTTCATCAGCCCCTTGGCGGCTTCCAGCCCGAGAAGGCCGCCGCCAATCACCGCGGCCTTCTTGTAGCGCTTGGCCGCCTCCATCATCGTTTCGCAGTCCTCGATATCCCGGAAACCCATCACCCCCTGCTTGTCGTGACCGGGAATGGGGATGATGAAGGGCTTGGAGCCAGTAGCGATGATGAGGTTGTCGTACTCCGCCTCGGTGCCATCCTCGGCGCGCACCAGCTTGCGCCCGCGCTGAAGCTCCACCACCTTGCGCCCCAGATGCAGGGTGATGCCGTGGTCGCGATACCACTGTTCGTCGTTGAGGATGATGTCCTCGATGCTCGTATCGCCGGCCAGCACCGGGGAGAGCATGATTCGGTTGTAGTTCGGCCAGCGCTCGGCCCCGAAAATCGTGATGTCGAACATGTCCGGGTTCGCTTCGAGGATTTCCTCGATGGCGCGCATGCCCGCCATGCCATTGCCGATCATCACCAGCTTCTTCTTGCCCATTCAAAGACTCCCTGTCTCACGGATTCGCACCATGAACAGCAGAGGACGTGCCAAAACCCCAGGAATGGCGACACATGCCGGAACCGCTTGGATTTCAAACGAGAAACGCGGCCATCCGAGTGGACGAACGCGATTCGCAATGCATAAATAATATGCATGCACGAAGGCAAGATGCCTTTCCATTAGGCATTGGTGGCCGGGGCGATGCTGATTTTCCCGTAATTCGATTGGCGCGCGCCTTGCTCATGGCGGGGCAGTCATTAAAGCCAAACCATGCAAGGAGCGCGCATCACATGAGCACCATCCGCCGACAGAATGATTTCCAATTATGGTCGTTCCACGGCCCGATGAAGATTCTGCATCTGTCGTGGCTTGCCTTCTTCATCAGCTTTGTTGTCTGGTTCAATTTCGCGCCGCTCATGGCGGCCATCCGGGAAACATTCCAGCTCACGGATCAACAGGTGAAGCTGCTGCTCATCCTGAACGTGGCGTTGACCATCCCGGCCCGCATCCTCATCGGCATGCTGGTGGACAAACATGGCCCCCGCATCACCTTCTCGGTGTTGCTGGCGTTGGGCTCGGCCATCTGCTTCCTCTTCGCCTTCGCCGACAGCTTCGAAAAGCTGGCCATCTATCGTTTCCTGCTCGGTTTCGTGGGGGCCGGATTCGTCATTGGAATTCGACTGGTCTCCGAATGGTTCCCGGCGAGGCAAGTGGGCATGGCCGAGGGCATCTACGGCGGCTGGGGCAATTTCGGCTCGGCCTTCGCGGCGATGACCCTTCCGGCTCTGGCCGCATGGATCGGGGGCGCGGACGGGTGGCGGTATGCCGTGGCCACCACAGGGGCGGTGGCGTTGGTTTATTCATTCATTTTCTATGCCATGGTGCGCAACAATCCCAAGGGCACCACCTACTATCGCCCGAAAAACCTCGGCGCCATGGAAGTCAGCAGCAAAAAGGACTTCGCGCTCTATTGCTTCATGAGCGCCCCGCTGTACATGGCGCTGGGCGTGCTGGCCTGGAAGGTCGGCCCGGCCAATCTAGGCATCCTTTCGGGCCTGGAGGTCACCGTCATCAACGGCGGACTGCTGATTCTTTACGCCTATCAGGTCATGCAAATCTATCGGGTGAACCGCGGCCTGTTCACGCCGGCTGCCG
>JALVTX010000243.1 GCA_027035825.1 Mariprofundaceae bacterium | reverse complement strand
TCGTCCAACGCCAGCGGATCCACCAGGAAACAGTGTTCATCGGAGGCGACCTGGATCAGCGCGAATTCCGCGTAATAGGTGGATTCGCGGTGGAACTCCGTGTCCACGCACAGGACATCGGCGCGCGCCAGCAAATGGCAGGCGGCTTCCAGCTCCTTCTGCGTGTCCACGTACAGCCAGCGCGTTCCGGCTCGTGTGCTCAAGCGATTCCTCCAGTCTTCGAAAGGCTATCGTAGGGGATGAAAGCGGATTTTGTTCTCACGAAACACCTCGAATTGCTCGCGCGGCGGCACCTCGAATGGCGCCGCGGCCAGGATGGCCCTTTTCAGCGATGCGTCCAGCGCCGGGCTGCCGGAGGATTCCAGCACTCTGACCTCCGCCACGCTGCCGTCGGGGTTCAGGCGCATCAGCACCAGCGGGTCGCGTTCGTGACGGGTCAGCGCCGGCACCTTCCAGTGCCGCTGCACGGCGTTCTGGATGCGCGCGATGTAGCGATTGATTTCCTGCCTGGAGAGCTGGGCGCGAACCAGCTCGCGGGCGTCACGGCTCGCGGCTGCGGTTTCGGTGTCGGGCGCGACGTCGCTGGGGGATTCCAGGGGCTTGAAGGGGTCGAAGGGTTCGGCCGCGGGCCTTTGGGCCTTGACGGGGGCCCTGGCGGGGACGGGTTTCGGGGCAGCCTTGCGGGGCGTGGCCTTTTTGGGCGCGATTTTCCTGGACATGGTCGGCCTGGGATGCGGCTGGGCCTTGCGCGGGCGGGCGCGGTGGCGCGGCCGATGATGGGGGGAAGGGGCTTGCACGATGCGCACGGTCACCGTTTGCGGGTGGAACTCGGGCGTTCCGCGCCACAGGCCGGCCGCCAGCAGCGCCGCCAGCAGTGCCAGATGCAGCGCAATGGCCGCCGCCACGTCCAGCCACGAGAGCGCGGCGCGGCCATCCGGCCCGCCATGCCCGCGCGGATCAACGGCGAGGCTCGGTGACAAGGCCCACCTCCTTGACGCCGGCCCTGGCCAACAGGCTCATCACCTGCGCCACGCGCTCGTAGGGGGTTTTGGCGTCGCCGCGGATGAACACCGGCAGCTTGGGCTTCTGCTTGCGGATGGCCTGGATGCGCGGCGCCAGCTTCGCCAGCGGGATGCGGTGTTTCTGCAGGTAGATGTCGCCGTTCTTGCGGATGGTGACGACCAGCGGCTCGATGTTCTGGCGCATGGGCGGCGAGGCGGCGTCCGGCAGGTCCACGTTCACGCCCTGGGTGAGCAAGGGAGCCGTGACCATGAAGATGATGAGCAGCACCAGCATCACGTCCACCAGCGGCGTGACGTTGATCTCGCCCATCGGTTCGGCGTCCTTGTCCCACTTGCTGCTGCCGGCCCACATGCTTGCGCTATTCCTTGACGTAGCGGGAGACGATGTTCAGGAACTCGGAGGAGAACTGCTCCATGTTCGCCGCCATGCGTTTCAGGTCTGCCGTGAACTTGTTGTAGGCCACCACGGCGGGGATGGCCGCCACCAGGCCAAAGGCCGTGGCCACCAGCGCTTCGGCGATGCCAGGCGCCACGGCGGCCAGCGAGGTGTTCTTGGTCAGCGCGATGCCCTGGAATGCATTCATGATGCCCCATACCGTCCCGAACAGGCCGATGAACGGCGAGGTGGAGCCAACCGTGGCCAGGAATGCCAGGTGCCGGGCCAGGCGTTCCATCTCGCGCGAGAGCGCGGCATCCAGCGCACGGCGGATGCCGTCCAGCCCGCCGCCGGCGATGATCTTGCGCATGGCCTGCGTCTGAGTGGCGTCGCGTTTCTGGCGCATGAACTCGCGGTAGCCGGCCTGAAAGATGTTAGGCAGGGGGCTGTCCGGGTAGCGCTGCGGGATGCCGGCCAGCACCGCGTCCATATCCTTGCCGCCCCAGAAGGCGGTGGAGAACTCCTCCGCCTCGCGCCGCGTCTTCCGGTAGAGGCGCCACTTGTTGAAGATCACGGCCCAGGACATCACCGACAGCAGCCCGAGCAGAGCCAGCACCACCTTGACCACGGGGCCCGCGTGCATCACCAGGTTCCAGACCGAGAGTTCTCCGCTCATGCCATGCTCCTTATTGTTCCCATCGCAAAAAGCCCGTCCATGGGCTTTTTGCTTGATGGGAAGCGAACGGCGCGACGTTCGCTTCCCTCACAAATCCATCGCTTGCTCGCGCAAGCGCTGGATTTGCGCGGCCATCCATGGCCGCGATGACGGCCTGTTGCGAGATCGCGTGGTCAGGCCTCATGGCGCGGGGCTGCCTCATTCGCTGGCCTCGGGACGGATGCGGGCAAGCACCGGCCGGGGAATGCGCCGCGCCCGGCCGTCTCGGCCGATGCAGGCCAGACGGATGTCGCCTTCCACCAGCAGCGCGCCATCGCGGACGATGCGCTGGGCAAACGCCAGGCGCGCGCCGCGCAGGTGAACGAGCGCGCTTTCCACGTGCAGCAGGTCGTTGAAACGGGCCGGCCTCATGTAGCGCAGATGCGCCTCGGTGACGGCGAAGAGCACGCCGAACTCGCGTTCCAGCGCGTCCAGCTCCAGCCCCGCGTCGCGGAGGAACTCGGTGCGCGCCCGCTCCATGAATTTCAGGTAGTTGGCATAATAGACGACGCCGCCGTGATCGGTATCCTCGTAATAGACGCGAACCGGGAACAGGTGGGTCACATGGGTCACAGCAGCGACTCCTGACGTGCGCCGTCGGGGCGCGTCCGCTTCAGGTGTTCCCAGGCCAGCGGCGTGGCCACGCGTCCGCGCGGCGTGCGCTGGATGAGCCCCTGCTGGAGCAGGAAGGGCTCGATGACGTCCTCGATGGTTTCCTTTTCCTCGGAGATGGCCGCGGCCAGCGTGTCCAGCCCGGCGGGACCGCCCTCGAACTTGTCAATGAGCGTGGAGAGCAGCTTCACGTCCATGTAATCCAGGCCCAGCTCGTCCACTTCCAGCCGGGTCAGCGCCTGCCGGGCCACCTCGCGGGTGATGACGGCGTCGTGCTCCACCTCGGCGAAGTCGCGCACGCGGCGCAGCATCCGGTTGGCGATGCGTGGCGTGCCGCGCGAGCGCCGCGCGATTTCCAGTGCGCCGTCCGGCTCGATGGCGATGTCCAGCAGCCTGGCGGAGCGGCTCACGATTTGCGCCAGCTCCTCATGGCTGTAGAACTCCAGGCGCGAGACGACGCCGAAGCGCGCCCGCAGCGGGGTGGTCAACAGCCCCGTGCGAGTGGTCGCGCCCACCAGTGTGAAGCGCGGCAAATCCATCTTGATGGAGCGCGCGGCCGGTCCCTGGCCAATGATGATGTCCAGCTGGAAGTCCTCCATCGCCGGGTAGAGGATTTCCTCCACCTGCGGGCTGAGGCGGTGGATTTCGTCAATAAAGAGCACGTCGCCTTCCTCAAGGTTCGTCAGCATCGCGGCGAGATCGCCCGCGCGCTCGATGACCGGCCCCGAGGTGGCCCGGATGTGCACGCCCATCTCGTGCGCGATGATGCCGGCCAGCGTCGTCTTGCCCAGGCCCGGCGGGCCGTAGAGGAGCACGTGATCCAGCGCCTCGCCCCGCTGGCGCGCGGCCTGGATGAACACCGCCAGGTTGGCGCGCGCCTGCGACTGGCCGATGTATTCGTCCAGCCGCGTGGGGCGCAGTGCCGCGTCCCAGCGATCCTCCTGCGGTTCACCCTGGGCGTCCACCAGCCGATCCAGAGGCTCCATCAGGCAAGCTCCTTCAGCGCCGCCTTGAACATGCCCTCAAGCTCGCCCGTGTTCTCGATCTTGCGCAACGCGGCGTCCACCTGCGCGGGCTTGTAGCCCAGGTTGAGCAGGCCCGAGCGCAGGTCGCCCAGCACGCCGGATGCGGCGGGCGCCGCGTCGCCATCGTCCGCCCCATCGTCCGCCAGCTTGCCGCGCAGCTCCAGGATCAGGCGCTGGGCCGTTTTCTTGCCGATGCCCGGGGTGCGGGCGATGGCCGCGTCGTCCGAGGCGTCGATGGCCGCCATCAGCTCCTCGACGCCCATGCCGGAGAGGATGTTCAACCCCGTGCGCGCGCCGATGCCGGAAACCTGCGTCAGCTTGCGAAACAGCGCTCGCTCGCGCTGGCTGGCGAAGCCGAACAGCGTGATCTGATCCTCGCGCACGTGGGTGTGAATGAAGAGTTCGGCCTCGTTGCCCACGGACAGCCTGCACAGCGTCTGCATGCTGACCATGATCTCGTAGCCGACGCCGCCGACGTCCACGAGCGCCAGCCCCGCCGGGTCAATGGCGCGCACCGCGCCCTTCAGCCAGCCGATCATCCGCGCCGGCTGCCCGCGGCCATGCGCGAGACTCCCGCCCGGGACGCGTGCCGGGGATCGCTTTCCCGGCAATGGTTGGCGTGGCAGATGGCCACGGCCAGGGCATCGGCCGCGTCTTCCTGGAGCGGCTCGGCGGGGGAGAGCAGCAGCATCACCATGTGCTGGATTTGCCCCTTTTCGGCGCGGCCGAAACCCGTCACCGCCTGCTTGACGCATGCCGGCGAGTAGGGCGTGACCGGCAACCCCGCCTGCGCGCAGGCGGCGATGAGCGCGCCGCGCGCCTGCCCCAGCTTCAGGGCCGAGGCGGCATTGCGGGAAACGAACACGTCCTCCATGGCCACGACGTCCGGCCGGTGATCGGCGATGCGGGCGCTCATTTCGGAAAACAGCCTGGAGAGGCGCTGGGTGAAATCGCCCGAGCCGGTGGCGATGACGCCGTGTGCCCGCCAGGACAGGCGGCCGCGCGCCGCCTCGATGACGCCATAGCCCGTGCGTCGCGAGCCCGGGTCCACCCCCATGATGCGCATCAGTTCGTCAGCCGCTCCATCTC
>JALVTX010000242.1 GCA_027035825.1 Mariprofundaceae bacterium | reverse complement strand
ACGCGCGTGAGCGCCACGATCCACATGAAGTGCTCCATGTTCTTCGAGTTGATGAAGATCTCGAAGGGCCGGCGGTGCTCGTCCGGCTGCCCCTTGTTGATGACCACGTCGTTGATGGTGATGTACATCGCGTGGTCGGAGATGGGGGTCTTGATCTTGTAGGTCGCGCCCTCGAGCACGTCGTCGCGCTCCAGGAGCGGCGCGATCTGCGCCACGTTGTCTTGCTTTTTGTCCTGCTCGGATTCCGGCTTCACCACCTCGTAGCCGGTGATCTTCTTGTCAATCTTCCTGGTCATGGCGATGCTCCCTGTTGGTTGGCGTTTCGGCGCGTTGTTCCGGCTGCCGCGCGAAGGCGGCGAACGGGGCCTCGGGCGCGGCCTCGGCGGCGAAGAAATCCCGGAACAGGCTCATGATGCGCCGCTCCTCGCGCCCCATGCCTTCAAGCCCGAACTTGTCCATCTCACCCCTCCCTGGCGCGCCGGCACAGCAGCCCCATCAGCCGGCGCTGACGGATGGCCAGCGTTCCACGGGCGTCCGCCGCGCCGGGGCGGGCTGCCGGCCGCGCCTCCTCCTCGGCGCGCCACGGCGGCAGCACCCACAGGTTGATCGGCGGGGTGCGGAAATCCGCCCAGGCCACGCGCGCCATCAGAACTTCCCGTAATACCCTTCTTTCAGGGCGTCGAAGAGGTTGGCGGCGGTGTGCACCTCGCCGTCGTACTCGATCTCCTCGTTGCCGCGCGCCTCGATGACCGTGCCGTCCTCGAGCGTGAAGCGGTAGATGGTGTTCTCGAGGTCTTCCTCCTTGACCAGCACGCCTTGGAACGCCTCGGGATTGAAGCGGAAGGTCGTGCAGCCCTTCAGGCCCTTGTCGTAGGCGTAGAGGTAGATGTCCTTGAAGTCCTCGTAGGGGAAATCCGTGGGCACGTTGGCCGTCTTGGAAATCGAGGAGTCCACCCATTTCTGCGCCGCGGCCTGGATGTCCACGTGCTGCTTGGGCGTCACTTCGTCGGCGCTGATGAAGTATTCCGGCAGGCTGCCGGGCATGGCCTCGGGGTCCACCAGCTCGCGGTAGGCCAACAGTTCGAAGGAATAGACGTCCACCTTCTCCTTGGTCTTGCGGCCCTCGCGGATGACGTTGCGCGCGTAGTGGTGGGCGAAGCTGGGCTCGATGCCGTTGGAGGCGTTGTTCGCGAGCGACAGCGAGATCGTGCCCGTCGGCGCGATGGAGGAATGGTGCGTGAAGCGGCAACCCGTTTCCTCCAGTTCCTTCCACAGCGCCACGTCCTCGGGGTTGTCGCTCTTCGCGAACTGCTGCAGGTAGCGCGAATAGCGCGCCCAGAGGATGCGCCCCTTGACGCGGTCGCCGACCTGGATGCCGTCCTTCGCCATCTCCGGCCGCTTGGCGAGCATCTCCGGCGTGACCTCGAATTCCTCCTCCAGGATCGGCGCCGGGCCCTTCTCCTGGGCCAGCTCCAGGCCGGTCTCGTAGCCGGTGCGGGCGATCTCGTAGGCCACGCGCTCGGTGAAGGTCAGCGATTCCTCGGAGCCGTAGGGCGTGCGCAGCATGGTCAGCGTGCTGCCCAAGCCCAAAAAGCCCATGCCATGCCGGCGCTTGCTCATGATCTCGCGGCGCTGCTTCTCCAGCGGCAGGCCGTTGATTTCCACCACGTTGTCCAGCATGCGGGTGAAGATGCGCACCACCTCGCGGAACTGCTCCCAGTCGAAGCTGGCCTCGCTGGTGAAGGGCTTGCTGACGAACTTGGTCAGGTTGATGCTGCCGAGCAGGCAGGCGCCATAGGGCGGCAGCGGTTGTTCGCCGCAGGGATTGGTCGCGCGGATGTTCTCGCACCACCAGTTGTTGTTCATCTCGTTGACGCGGTCGATCAGGATGAAGCCCGGCTCGGCGTAGTCGTAGGTGGAGGCCATGATGACGTCCCACAGCCGCCGGGCCTTGATGGTCTTGTACACCTTGCAGGCCACGCGGCCCTGCTCGTCCGTGATGTAGGACTCGGCCTTGACCGGCCAGTTCCGCCAGACGATGCGCGTGTCCGGGTCGTCCACCTCGGCCCGGGCCGCCGGGAACACCAGGTCCCAGTCGGCGTCGTTCTTCACCGCCTCCATGAAGTCGCGGGTGATGAGGCAGGAGAGGTTGAACTGGCGCAGCCGGCCGTCCTCGCGCTTGGCGCGGATGAAGTCGATGACGTCCGGATGGCTGATGTCGAACGTGCCCATCTGCGCGCCGCGGCGGCCGCCGGCCGAGGAGACGGTGAAGCACATGGCGTCGAAGATGTCCATGAACGACAGCGGCCCGGAGGTGTAGGCCCCGGCGCCGGAGACGTAGGCGCCGCGCGGCCGGAGCGTGGAGAACTCGTAGCCGATGCCGCAGCCGGCCTTCAGCGTGAGGCCCGCCTCGTGCACCATGCGCAGGATGCCGTCCATCGAGTCCGGGATCGTGCCGGACACCGTGCAGTTGATGGTGCTGGTCGCGGGCTTGTGCTCCTGCGCGCCGGCGTTGGAGATGATGCGGCCGGCCGGAATGGCGCCGTGTTCCAGCGCCCACAGGAAGCGCTCGTACCAGTAGCCGCGCTTCTCGGGCGCTTCCACGTCGGCCAAGGCGCGGGCCACGCGCGCATACGTGTCCTCGATGGTCTGGTCCACGGGGTTGCCGTGCTTGTCCTTGAGGCGGTATTTCTTGTCCCAGATGTCCTCGGAGGCGGGTTGCAACGGGATGGTGGCGACCCGGTGCTCGTGATGGTCGCCGGAAGCCTTGACCTCGGCCAGATTCGTCTTCTCGCTCATCGTGCGCCCCTCCCCATGATTATCCATGAAATCCTGCTGCATGTCATCCCGGGGGAGGCTGCTTTTGCAAGTCGTTCCGCGTGGTCTTGCGCATCCCTCCGCCCGTAGCGCCGCACTTTAGAGCACCATATCTTGGGTGTCAAGGCGTGCCGGCCAACCACAGGTTGTGGCATACCCTTCACAATCCATTCACCGGTTGTCCACAGCTTGTCCCCCGCGCGGTTGGAGGGGATGCCCCGGGCTGATACCATTGCCGCATGAGCAATCCGGCCCATTTCGGTTTCGAGCGCGTCACCCCCGGCGAGAAGGTGCGGCGGGTGATGGGCGTGTTCTCCTCGGTGGCCGACAAGTACGACCTGATGAACGACCTGATGAGCGGCGGCCTGCACCGGCTGTGGAAGCGGCGCATGGTGCGACGGGCCGCGGTGCGCTCCGGCTCCCGGGCGCTGGACGTGGCGGCGGGCTCGGGCGACATCGCCATTGGCCTGCTGCGCAAGATGGGGGGCGAGGGGCGCGTCGTGCTGACCGACCTGAACGGGCCGATGCTGGCCGAGGGCGCGCGCCGCGTGGTGGACGCCGGCTTTCTGCCGGGCCGGGCGGACTGCATCCAGTCCGACGGCACGCGGCTGCCGTTCGCGGACGCCAGCTTCGACTGCGTCACCATCGCCTTCGGCATTCGCAACTTCGTGGACATCGAGGCCGGTCTGGCCGAGTTTCGCCGCGTGCTCCGGCCGGGCGGCCAGTTCCTGTGCCTGGAGTTCTCCCGCCCGGTGCTGCCGCTCCTGGACGTGATCTACGACGCTTACTCGTTCAACGTGATTCCGCCGATGGGCGAATGGGTGACGGGCGACCGTGATTCCTACCAGTATCTGGTGGAGTCCATCCGCCGCTTTCCCGACCAGCAACGCTTCGCGCGGCTGATGGAGGCGGCCGGGCTGGAGCTGGTGCGTTGGGAGAACATGAGCGGCGGCATCGTGGCCCTGCACCGGGGGTATCGGACATGAGCCTGATGTTTCTGCCGCTTCGGCTGATTCCGGCGCCGGTGCAGGCGGTGGTGCTGGCCACGGTGCTGGATTTGTTCTTCAGCCGCGACGAGAAGCTGACGCCGCTGCTGGACGAGCTGGAGGGGCGCGTCTTCCGCATCGAGGTGCGCGATACCGGCGCGGTGTTCTGGATGGGCTTCCGGGCTGGCCGGCCCTGGGTGCACACGGCCTGCGACCGGGCGGCGGACGTGGAGATCGAGGCGACGACGGCCGGCTTCGCGCGGCTGTGCTTCGCCCGCGAGGATCCGGACGATCTGGTGTTCCAGCGGGTGCTGAAGCTCTCGGGCGATTCGGAGGCCATGCTGCGCTTCAAGAAGCTGTTGCAGACGGCGGACATTGACTGGGAGCGGGAGCTGCGGGCCGGCTTCGGCGAGTATTTCGGCGGTCGCGTGGCGCGCGCGGCCCGGGCGCTGGTCGAGGTCGAGAACAGGGTTTCGAAGGCTTCGCACGAGGCGCTGCGCGAGTGCCTGCGGGACATGGACATCCCCGACCAGGGGCGGTTCGAGGCCTGGCAGGCGGGCGTGGAGGAGGCGGCGCGCTCGCTGACGCGGCTGAAGCGCCGGCTGACGCGGCTGGAGAAGGCCGCGGCCGGGCAGCCCCGGCGCGGCGGCCAGCGCAAGGCCGGGTCCGGTTCCAGGCGCGATGACGCATGATTAGCCCCCGCGCGGGCTTCCGGCAGGGCTGGCGGCTGCTGGTCATCACGCAGCTCTTGACGGCCCATGGCATGGGCGCCATTGCCGTGCGGCTGCACCTGTTCGCGCCCTATGCGTGGCTGATGCGCATCTTCATGAAGAGCGAGGTCTCCCGCGATCTGGGGGCGCAGATCCGGCTGCTGCTCGAAAAGCTCGGGCCCACGTTCATCAAGTTCGGCCAGATGCTGTCCACCCGCGTGGATTTGCTGCCGATGGACATCGCGCTGGAGCTCAAGAAGCTCCAGGACGCGGTGCCGCCGGAGGATTTCGAAACCATCCGCGGCGTGCTGGAGCGGGTGTTCAAGA
>JALVTX010000241.1 GCA_027035825.1 Mariprofundaceae bacterium | reverse complement strand
GCCGCATCGCGCACGCCAAGGACGCCACCGGCCGCGCGCTGGGCGAAACCCTGCTGGCGCCGGTGACGCAAAACCCGAACATCACCTGTCTCAACCGGCACATGGCCGTGGACGTCATCACCGCCCGTCGGCTCGGCCGCTACAGCCAGGGCCCGGATCGCTGCTTCGGCGCCTACGTGCTGACGCCCGAGGGCGAGGTGGTGACGCTGGCGGCGCGACACACGATTCTGGCCACCGGCGGCGCCGGCAAGGTCTATCTCTACACCTCCAACCCGCACGTCGCCACCGGCGACGGCATCGCCATGGCCTGGCGCGCCGGCTGCCCGGTGATGAACATGGAATTCATCCAGTTTCATCCCACCTGCCTGTTCGATCCCGCCGGCTCCACGCAATTGCTGACCGAGGCGCTGCGCGGCGAGGGCGCGGTGCTGACCGATCCATCCGGCCGCCGCTTCATGCCCGATTACGACGAACGGGCCGAGCTGGCGCCGCGCGACGTCGTGGCCCGCGCCATCGACCACGAAATGAAGAAGCAAGGCTGCGACTACATGCTGCTGGATGCGCGCCCGATCGGCCGCGAGCGCCTGGAACGCCAGTTCCCGAACATCCTGGAGCGGCTGCTGGCGCGCGGCATCGACATGCGCCGCGAGCCCGTGCCGGTGGTTCCGGCCGCCCATTACCTGTGCGGCGGCGTGCAGACCGACGTGGCCGGGCGCACGCCGGTGCGCGGACTGTACGTGATCGGCGAGGCCGCCTGCACCGGCCTGCACGGCGCCAACCGGCTGGCCAGCAACTCGCTGCTCGAATGCCTGGCCATGGCCGAACTGTGCGCCGAAGCCATCCGGGAAGCGCCGGAAGGCGAGACCATGCCGGCGCTGCCGGAATGGGACGCCAGCGGCGTGCGGCCGGAGGAGGAGCGGGTGCAGATCAAGCAGAACTGGGACGAGATCCGCGCCACGATGTCCAATTACGTCGGCATCGTCCGTTCCGACGAGCGCCTGCGTCGCGCCCGCCGGCGGCTGGCCATCATCCGCGAGGAAATCGTGTCCTACTACTGGCAATACCCGATCGGGCGCGACCTGATCGAGCTGCGCAACCTGTCGCTGGTGGCCGAGCTCATCGTTCGCTCGGCGCAAAGCCGGCTGGAGTCGCGCGGCCTGCACTACTCCACCGACCATCCCGGCATGCTGCCCGAGGCGCGGGACACCGTGCTCGCGCCCAGCACCCTGTGACCGGCGTCCGCTGCCTGCGCGTGCGCGTCACCGGCCGCGTGCAGGGCGTGTTCTTTCGCGACTCCACCCGCCGCGAGGCCGAGCGGCTGGGCGTGACCGGCTGGGTGCGCAACCGCCCGGACGGCAGCGTCGAGGCGCTCATCCGCGGCAACGAGCCGCAGCTGGCGGCCATGCGCGCATGGCTTGCGCACGGGCCGCCGGCGGCGCGGGTGGACGCCATCGAGGCCATGGAAATCGACTGCCCGGAATCGCCGCCGCGGGATTTTCGCGTCACTGGCTGAAACACGCCGCCTGACCGGCAACGAAAAATGGTGCAGGAAAAGCAAGGGCCGCGCGGATGCGCGGCCCGATGTTCAGCGAACCGGAAGCCTTACTCGGCCTCGGCCGTCTCGCCGCCCTGCGGCTGCTCCACCAGCTCGATGATGGCCATCGGCGCGGCGTCGCCGGCGCGGAAGCCCGTCTTGATGGTGCGGGTGTAGCCGCCGTTGCGCTCGGCAAAGGCCGGCGCGACATGGCAGAACAGGCGATCCACGATGTCCCGATGACGCAGCCTGGCCAGCGCCTGACGGCGCGCATGCAAATCGCCGCGCTTGCCCAGCGTAATCAACTTCTCCACGTACGGGCGCACGGCGCGCGCCTTGGCCTCGGTGGTCTGGATGCGCCCATGCGTGAGCAGGGCGGCGGCCAGGTTGGCCAGCACCGCGCGACGATGGCCGGTCGGCCGGCCCAGATTTCCGTGATGCTTGCGATGTCGCATGACGTTACCCCTTCAGATACGGTGTCGCGGAGCGCTTATTCGCTCGGCTGCGGCAGGTCGGCCGGCGGCCAGTCCTCGAGCTTCATGCCCAGGGACAGGCCCATCTTCTCCAGCACTTCCTTGATCTCGGTCAGCGACTTGCGGCCGAAGTTCGGCGTCCGCAGCATGTCCTGCTCGCTGCGCATGACCAGATCGCCAACGTAAAACACGTTGTCGCTCTTCAGGCAGTTCATCGAGCGCACCGAGAGGTCGAGGTGATCGATGGGCTGGCGCAGCAACTCCTCCAGGTTCACCCCCTCGTCGGACTCGGACTCGACCACCTCGACGGCGTTGAAGTCGAGGAACACGGCCAGCTGATCCTCGATGATGCGCGCCGCCTCGTGGATGGCGTCCTCCGGCGTCACCGCGCCGTTGGTTTCGACTTCCATGATGAGCTTGTCGTAGTTCGTGTTCTGGCCCACGCGGGCGTTCTCCACCCGCGTCGCCACGCGACGAATGGGCGAGAAGGAGGCGTCCACCAGCAGGGTGCCGGCGGCGCGCTCCACGTCGGTGCGCTCCTGCGCCGGCACGTAGCCGCGACCGGTTTCCACCGTGACTTCCATCTTCAGCGCGCCGTCGTCGTTCAGGTGCGCCAGCTCCAGCTCGGGATTCAGCACGTGCACGTCGCCCGGGGTCTTGAAGTTGCCCGCCGTCACCACGGCCGGGCCCTTGACGTCCAAGCTGATGGTGCGGCTGCCCTCGCCGTCCACCTTCACGTCCAACTGCTTGAGCGTGAGGATGATGTCCATCACGTCCTCGCGCACGCCCTTGATGGTGTCAAACTCGTGCGCCACGCCTTCCATGCGCACCATCGTCACCGAGGCGCCCTTCAGCGAGGACAGCAGCATCCGGCGCAGGCTGTTGCCGAAGGTGGTGCCGAAGCCGCGCTCCAGCGGCTCGAACGTGATCTTGGCCGTACGTCCCGGAACGATCTCCTCGACCGTGACCTTGCGAGGCTTGATAAGCTTCATGCGCTTCCCCTGTCCGATGCCTTACTTGGAATACAATTCAACGATGAGCTGCTCGTGGATGCCAGGATCCAGCTGATCGCGCGCCGGCAGCTCGCGGAACGTGCCCTGCAGGCTCTGCAGGTCCACGTCCACCCAGTCGGCCACGCCGCGCTGCGAGGCCGCCTCGACGGCCGCCTTCACGCGCAGGTGCTCGCGGGCCTTCTCGGTCAGCGTCAGCTTCGCGCCCACCGGCACGCGGTAGGATGGAATATTGACCACGCGACCGTTCACCATCACGTGCTTGTGGCGCACCATCTGCCGCGCCTCGGTGCGGGAGCTGGCCCAGCCCATGCGATACACCACGTTGTCCAGGCGGGACTCCAGCAACTGCAACAGGTTCAGGCCCGTCACGCCCGGCATGCGGTCGGCGTCCTGGAAGTAACGGCGGAACTGCTTCTCCTGCAAGCCGTAGATGCGCTTGACCTTCTGCTTCTCGCGCAGCTGGAGGCCGTAGTCCGAGGCGCGGCCCGGGCGACGGCTCTGGCCGTGCATGCCCGGCGCATACGGACGGCGCTCGATGGCGCACTTGTCCGAATAGCACTTCGAACCCTTCAGATACAGCTTCTCGCCCTCGCGGCGGCACAGCCGGCACTTGGCGTCCATGTAACGAGCCATGTTGTTCTACTCCTGCGCTTACACGCGGCGCCGCTTCGGAGGGCGGCAGCCGTTGTGGGGAATCGGGGTCACGTCGCGGATGAAGGTCACGTTCAGGCCGGAGGCGGCAATGGCGCGAATGGCGGACTCGCGACCGGAACCCGGGCCCTTGACCAGCACCTGCACGTTCTTCACGCCATGATCCATGGCCTTGCGGCAGGCCTCCTCGGCCGCCACCTGGGCCGCGAACGGCGTGCTCTTGCGCGAGCCGCGGAAGCCGGAAGCCCCGCTGGTGGCCCAGCAGATGGTGTTGCCGGCCTCGTCGGTGAAGGTGATGATGGTGTTGTTGAAGCTCGCCTTGATGTGCGCGACGGCGTTGGCGATGTTCTTGCGGGCGCGACGCTTCGCGCCGGATTTCTTCGGAGATGCCATGGGTTACCTCGACTTACTTCTTCTTGCCGGCCACGGTGCGACGGGGACCCTTGCGCGTGCGCGCGTTGGTCTTGGTGCGCTGGCCGCGCACCGGCAGTCCCCGGCGGTGACGCAGGCCGCGGTAGCAGCCCAGATCGGTGAGGCGCTTGATGTCCATCGCCACCTCGCGGCGCTTGTCGCCCTCCACCGTGTAGTCCTTGTCAATCACGGCGCGAATCTTGCCGACCTCGGCGTCGGTCAGATCCTTCACGCGGGTGTCCGGGTTGACCTTGGCGGCTTCCAGAATCTTGCGGGACGTCGAGCGCCCGATGCCATAGATGTAGGTCAGCGCGATTTCCACGCGCTTCTGGGTCGGAATGTTGACTCCGGCAATACGTGCCACTTATGCCTCCTGTCCGCTGGATGCCAGCGCGCCAAGCTGGGCGCGCCCCGCCAAAGGGCGCGCGATGATAGTCGCAAGGCCGGCTTCCCGCAAGTTCAATTTCGGGCGCGCGCGCATCAGCCCTGGCGCTGCTTGTGGCGCGGGTTTTCGCAAATCACGCGAACGATGCCGCGACGCTTGATGATGCGGCACTTGCTGCAAATCTTCTTCACCGATGCACGAACCTTCATTTTCCTATGCCTCCATCGCCGCCGGCGCGGCGAACACTCACTTTTCGCGGTAGCTGATGCGCCCGCGGGACAGATCGTAGGGGGAAATCTCCACCGTCACCCGATCGCCCGGCAGGATGCGGATGTAATACTTGCGCATCTTGCCCGAAATCGTCGCCAGCACCTCGTGACCGTTCTCCAGCCG
>JALVTX010000240.1 GCA_027035825.1 Mariprofundaceae bacterium | reverse complement strand
CTTCGAGACCAACGAGGGCGTGATCCTGATTGCCGCGACGAACCGGCCGGATGTGCTCGATCCGGCGCTCTTGCGCCCGGGCCGCTTCGACCGGCAGGTGGTGGTGCCGCGTCCCGACCTGAAGGGTCGCGAGGAAATCCTGAAGGTGCACATGAAGAAGGTGCCGCTGGCGCCGGACGTGGACGTGAAGGTGCTGGCGCGCGGCACGCCGGGCTTCTCCGGCGCCGACCTGGCCAACCTGGTCAACGAGGCGGCGCTGAACGCGGCGCGCATGGGCAAGGACAAGGTGTCGAAAAGCGATTTCGAGATGGCCAAGGACAAGGTCACGATGGGCGCGGAGCGCCGCTCCATGCTGCTCTCGGACGAGCAGAAGCGCACCACGGCCTACCACGAGGCCGGCCACACGCTGGTGGCCAAGCACCTGGAGCATGCCGACCCGGTGCACAAGGTCAGCATCATCCCGCGCGGCATGGCGCTGGGCGTGACCATGCAGTTGCCGGAAGAGGACAAGTACAACCACGACCGCAACTACCTGGAAGACCAGATCGCCATCATGATGGGCGGCCGCTTGGGCGAGGAACTGGTGCTGAACCAGATGACCACGGGCGCGTCCAACGACTTCGAGCGCGCCACCCAGTTGGCCAGGAACATGGTGACGCAGTGGGGCATGACCGATGCCCTGGGGCCGATGGTCTATGGTGAGCGCGAGCACGAGCCGTTCCTGGGACGGGAAATCACGCGCCAGACCAACATCTCCGAGAAGACGGCGCAGGAGATCGACGCCGAGGTGCGGCGGCTGATCGAGCACAACTACAATCGCGCCAGGAAGATTCTCGAGGAGCACATGGATCAGTTGCACAACCTGGCCAAGGCGCTGATCGAGTACGAGACGCTGGAGGAAGAGGAGATCGACCTGGCGATGGCCGGCAAGAAAATCCACCGCCCCTCCGGCGACGATCGCAAGCAGCCGCCCGAGCAGCCCAACGCCCCGGCGGCGGAGCCGCACGTGGCGCCGGATGCGGCCGGGCAGGGAGCCTGATCGCGGCGGGTCAACGAGAACCGGCGAACAACGGGGGCGATCCGCCCCCGTTGTTGTGTCCAGCGCCATGTTGGCGCTTGTTTAATCGCAATCGAATGAACGCGATGCGCATTCCCCTTGAGCCCGGCTCATTTCAGTCTCCTTGAATCCCCTCTCTTGAAGCCTTGGCCGGCCTCTGACATGGTTGACGCATGATGCGGCGCGCGGGGGTGTGGTTGCTGGTGCTGGCGGCGGCGGTTGCCGGCTACTGGCTCAGGCCCTGGCTGTCCGCTCCGCCGCCCGAGCCGCGCGTGGTGACGCCGCGCGGGGATCTGGCCGCGGACGAAAAGAGCACGATTGAGCTGTTCCGCCGCGCCGCGCCTTCCGTGGTTTACATCTCCACGGCCACCGAGGTGGTCGATCCCTGGTCGCGCATGGTGTTTCGCACCCGCGAGGGCACGGGATCGGGATTCATCTGGGATGCGCAGGGTCACGTGGTGACCAACTGGCACGTGGTGCGCGGCGCCACCAAGGCCGTGGTGCGCCTGGTGGACGGGCGCGCCTATCGCGCCGTGCTGGTGGGAGCCAGCCCGGCCAATGACCTGGCCGTGCTTCGCATCAACGTGCCCTTCCACCCGCCGCCCCCCATCCCACTGGGCAAGAGCAGCGAGCTCCAGGTTGGGCAGAAGGTGTTCGCCATCGGCAATCCCTTTGGCTTGGATCATACGCTGACCACCGGCATCGTCTCGGCGCTGGATCGCTCCATTCAGGAGGGTGAAAACGGCGCCATCGAGCACCTGATCCAGACCGACGCGGCCATCAATCCCGGCAACTCGGGCGGGCCGCTGCTGGACTCGGCCGGGCGTCTCATCGGCGTCAATACCGCGATTTACTCGCCCTCCGGAGCCTATGCCGGCATCGGTTTCGCGATCCCGTCCGATCGCGTCAATGAGATCGTGCCCCAGCTCATAGCCCACGGACATGTGATTCGCCCCTGGCTGGGCGTGGAAGGAGACGACCGCATCTCGGCCATCGTGACGCGCCAGCTTGGCATCTCCGGCGTTCTGGTGCTGAAGGTGGCGCCGGGCTCTCCGGCGGCCGAGGCCGGCATTCGGCCGGCGCGGCTGTCGTGGGACGGCTCCATCGTGCCCGGCGACGTCATCGTCAGCCTGAACGGGCAGGCGGTGGATTCGATGCGGGCGTTGCGCAACATGCTGGAACGGCTGCACATCGGCGACGCGGTGAAGCTCGGCATCTGGCGCGATGGCCGGATGGCGGAGCTTGAAGTGGTGCTCGCCAATCCCCAAACAGGGGGTATGTGAGGTGGCAGGACCAGACCAGAAACCAAGGGGGAGTGGCGTGAACAAGCAGACGCAGATCAATCTCGGATACGTGCTGCTGGCATTGATCGGTATCTTCCTGTTCCAGCAATGGCTGATTTCCTCGATGACCGAATCGCGCACGGTGCCGTTCAGCCAGTTCGAGCAGTACCTGAAGGACGGGCGTATATCCGATGTGGTCATCGGCGACCAGTACCTGACCGGCAAGCTCAAGGACAGCGGCGAGCGGCTGAAGGTGGTGGTGACGGCCAAGGTGGAGCCGGATCTTGCCCACTACCTGGATCAGTACGGCGTGCGCTACGGCCGCGTGGTCGAGAGCCACTTCCTTGAAAATGTGATTTCCTGGGTGGCGCCGACGCTCATCTTCTTCGGCATCTGGCTGTTCTTCGTGCGGCGCATGGCCGAGAAGCAGGGCATGGGCGGCGGCCTGGTGTCCATCGGCAAGAGTCGCGCCAAGGTGTACGTGGAGAAGGATACCGGCGTCACCTTCGATGACGTGGCCGGCGTGGACGAGGCCAAGCAGGAATTGCAGGAGGTGGTGGAGTTCCTGAAGGATCCCCAGCGCTGGGGCCGGCTGGGGGCGCGCATTCCCAAGGGCGTGCTGCTGGTGGGCCCGCCGGGAACGGGCAAGACCCTGCTCGCCAAGGCGGTGGCCGGCGAGGCCCGGGTGCCGTTCTTCTCCATCTCCGGCTCCGAGTTCGTGGAGATGTTCGTCGGCGTGGGCGCGGCGCGCGTGCGCGACTTGTTCGAGAAGGCGCGCAAGCATGCACCGGCCATCATCTTCATTGACGAGCTGGATGCGCTGGGCCGTTCGCGCGCGGCCGGCGGGCCAGTCGGCGGCCACGACGAGCGCGAGCAGACGCTGAACCAGCTCCTGGTGGAGATGGACGGCTTCGATCCATCGTCGGGGCTCATCATTCTGGCCGCGACCAACCGGCCGGAAATCCTCGACCCGGCGCTCTTGCGCGCCGGTCGCTTCGACCGGCAGGTGCTGGTGGACAAGCCGGACAAGCCCGGCCGCGAGGCCATCCTGAAGGTGCACATGAAGCGCGTGAAGCTGGCGCCGGACGTGGACGCCGGGAAGATCGCGGCGCTGACCACCGGCTTCTCCGGCGCCGATCTGGAGAACCTGGTCAACGAGGCGGCGCTGCTGGCCACGCGCGAGAATGCCGATGCGGTGACGCTGTCGCACTTCACGCGCGCCATCGAGCGCATCGTCGCCGGGCTGGAGAAGAAGAGCCGCATCCTGAGCGATGAGGAGCGCACGGTGGTGGCCTACCACGAGATGGGGCATGCGCTGGTGGCGATGGCGCTGCCGGACACCGACCCGGTGCACAAGGTGTCCATCGTGCCGCGCGGCATCGGCGCCCTGGGTTACACCATCCAGCGGCCGAGCGAGGAGCATTACCTGCTCAAGCGCGAGGAGCTGGAGCACCGCATCAGCGTGCTCCTGGGCGGCCGCGCGGCAGAGAAGCTGGTGTTCGGTCACCTGTCCACAGGCGCATCGGATGACCTAGCCAAGGCCACGGACATCGCGCGCGACATGGTGATGCGTTACGGCATGAGCGACGAGCTGGGCTTTGTCGTCTACGACGAGCGCCAGCCCGGCTTCCTTGGCAAGCCGGCTGAGCCGCTCATCCCCTCGGCACCGCGATTCAGCGAGGCCACGGCGCAGGCCATAGACGCCGAGGTGAAGGCGATCGTGCACCGCCAGTTCGAGCAGGCGCTGGACATTCTGCAGCGGAACCGGGACGTGCTGGAGCGCTGCGCCAGGGAGCTGCTGGAGAAGGAAACGCTGGACGAGCCGCAGCTCGTGGAGCTGACGAAAGACCTGAAGCGTCCGGAACTATCCAAGTCCGGGGCTTGACGATCCCGGTTCTCGAAGGCGCGCCTAGATCACCTTCGAGAACTTCACTTCCTGGGCGCGGCGGCGCAGGTATTCGTCGAACACCATGGCGATGTTGCGAATCAACAGCCGGCCAGCCGGAAGCACGGTCAGCCCCGCCTCGTCGAGCTTGAGCAATCCGTCGGCGGCCATGTCGGCCAGTTCGTCCAGTTCCACGGCGAAATGGCGGGCGAAATCGATGCCGAAGCGACGCTCGACATCGGCGAAATCCAGCGCGAAATCGCACATCAGTCGCATGATGACATGGCGGCGCAGGTGGTCTTCGTCGCTCAGGCGGTAGCCGCGGAACACCGGGAAGCGGCCGGCGTCCACCGCCTCGTAATAGTCGTCCAATGTCTTCACGTTCTGCCAGAAGGCGCCGTCCACATAGCCGATGGAGGTGATGCCCAAGCCCAGAAGCTCGGCATCCGCGTGCGTGGAATAGCCCTGGAAGTTGCGGTAGAGCTTGCCCTCGCGCTGGGCGATGGTCAGCTCGTCGTCGGGCTTGGCGAAGTGATCCATGCCGATGAAGACGTAGCCGGCGTCGAGCAGCTTGTCGATGGAGCGCTTGAGGATGGCGAGCTTCTCGGCCGGGGCCGGCAGGTCGGCCTCGTTGAT
>JALVTX010000239.1 GCA_027035825.1 Mariprofundaceae bacterium | reverse complement strand
CGCCTGCGGCGGTTCGGACAAGGCCGCCATCCATGCCGTGCTGGATGCGCGCGATGCCGCCATCAGCCATCGGGACATCGCGGCCTATTCATCACTGATCGACCCTCGGTACCGGGATCGCGGAAACGCCAAGGTGGACATGGTGGCGCGCATGATCGGTCTGTTCGATCGTTTTGACCGGATGGAGATGCGCTCCTTCAACCGCACCATCCGGCTGGTGGACGACAACCACGCCCAATGCATCCAGTCCTACAAGCTGCGCGTCCACGCCGACGATCGCTGGCGCGAGATGACCAGCCGCGAGGATCTCGAACTCACCCGCACACCCGCGGGCTGGAAGATCAGCGGCGGGCTGTAGCATCAGGCATCCATCGGCATCGCGTCGTCAGCCAGGCCGCCCGACAAGTTCACGGCCCGACAACATCAGAAACACAGCAGCAACCTCACCAGCCGCCGCACGCGGTCGGAGAACAGGGCATCCTCGTAGAAGCTGCCCGCGATGCGCTTGTTCACCTCGGCCAGCGTAGGGTAGGGCGCGATCATGCCCGCCAGCGCCCCGATCTTCATGCGGCTGGAAACGGCCAGCACCCAGGGCTGGATCAGCTCGCCGGCGTGAAGCCCGGCCATGGTCGCCCCCAGCACGCGGCCGTTGGTCGCCGTCACCACCTTGAGCATGCCCTCGGTGCGGCGCTCGGCCTGGGCGCGGTCGTTGTCCGCAAAGCGCCAGCGCAGCACGCGGATCTTCCTGCCCTGTTCGCGGGCCGCCGCCTCCGTCAATCCCACGTGAGCCAGCTCCGGATCGGTGTAGGTCACCCACGGCACGGCAGAATAATCCACGCGGGCCGGCAGGCGGAAGAGCATGTTGCGGATCACGATGCCGGCCTGGTAGGCCGCCATGTGCGTGAACTGGTAAGGCCCCGCCACGTCGCCCACGGCGAACACCCGGCGATTGGACGTGCGCAGCCGCGCGTCCACCTCGACGCCGCGCGGCGAGTAGCGCACGCCCGCCGCCTCCAGGTTCAGGCCATCCACGTTGGGCCGGCGGCCCGTGGCCACGAGCAGGTGGGAGCCGGTGACACAGGTTTCCGTCCCGTCCATCGTGCAATACACCGCCACGCCGCCCTCGCGGGGCTCCACCCGCAAGTTCCGTCCGCCTTCGAGGAATTCCACACCCTCCGCGCGCAGGCGCTCGATGACGATGCCGGCCAGCTCCGGATCGTCCTTGGCCAGCAGCCTGGCCGTTTCCATCACCGTCACGCGCGCGCCCAGCCGGCGATGCGCCTGCGCCAGCTCCATGCCGATGGGGCCGCCGCCGATGACGATCAGGTGGTCCACCGCCTCCTTGTTGTCGAACACGTTTTCATTGGTCAGGTAGTCCACCGCGTCCAAGCCCGGGATCGGCGGCACGAAGGGCGACGAACCGGTGGCCAGCACGAAGAAGCGGGCGCGAATGCGCGCCTCGCCCGCGCGCAGGGTGCGCGCATCCTCGAAGGCGCCGGCAGCACGCACCACGCGCACGCCCAGTCCCTCGAAGCGTTCCTGGGAATCGTTCGGCGCGATCTTTTCGATCACCTGGTGCACGTGGCGGTGCACCACCGCCCAGTCCACCACCGGCTCGGCGGCCTGGATGCCGAAACATCGGGCATCCCGCACCGCCTGCGCCTTCTCGGCCGCGGCCAGCAGCGCCTTCGAGGGCACGCAGCCGGTGTTCAGGCAATCGCCGCCCATCTCGCCCTTCTCCACCAGGGCCACGCGCGCCCCCAGCCGCGCCGCCCCGGCCGCCACGCTCAGCCCCCCGGAACCCGCGCCGATGACACAGACATCCACGTTCAACAGTTCACTCATGCGCCATCCTCCCCGGCCAGAGCCGATCCCTTGAAACGCTTCCAGGCAACGGGCAGCAGCGCCAGCAGCCCCAGGCCGACCAGCGCCCCCAACATCTCGGGGGTCATGACCGAGGCCATCGAGAACGTCTCGCCGCGATCGAACACGCCCCCCAGCCCGGCCCCGGCCAGCGCATAGACGAACGTGCCCGGCATGATGCCGAAGAACGTGGCGACCAGGTAGATACGCAATGGCACGCCGAGCAGCGCCGGCGCCAGGTTCACCAGGAAGAAGGGAAAGGCCGGGATCAGACGCAGCGCAAACATGTAGCTCATCGAGTCGCGTGCGAAGCCCTCGCGCATCCGCGCAAGCCGCGGCCCGGCCTTCGCGACAAGCGCTTCGCCCAGCGAGGTGCGGGCGGCGAGAAACAGCGCCGTCGCGCCCAGCGTGGCCCCCGTCACGGCCAGCAGGCCGCCGCCAACAACGCCGAAGAAAAAGCCCCCGGCGATGGTCATCACCGCGCCGCCCGGCAGCGAGAACGCCACCACCAGCACATAGGCCGCCACGTAGGCCAGCCGCGACAGCGCCGGGTGGGCTTCCACCAGCGCCAGCAACGCCAGCCGGTGCTGACGCAGCGCCTCGAAGCTCAGCCAGCGATCCCCACCCAAGGCGAAAAACGCCGTCGCTCCCGCCGCCAGCAGCGCCAGCGGCCACCAGCGCCGCCACCCGCCGCGCGACGGCGCAGCCTCATGTCCGTTTCGCTTGCTCATGAACCCATCCTGCCTTGCCAGGCGCGGCGACGCATCCCGCGTCGCCCGCCCGGTTTCTGGCACAATGGTCTGCAACAGCCCGGAATGATTACACCAAGGTCTTATTCATCGTGATTTGGACGGCGTCGTCATCCATCTGGCCCGGATTTTTCATGTGATCGCGGATGGATGGCGCGGGATGCGCGAGGGCGGGGCGCGCATGCAGGCAAGAAGCATGGCCGTCGCCATGTGCCGCGGCCGAAGGCGCGCATCCGGCCCGCGCAGACAAGCCAGGCGCCGCGAAATGCAACACGTCATGCCGCAAGAACGCCGCATTCCAGATCAATCCATCCATGCAGTCGCTCATTCGCGTACCAGCGCATGTTCACATGAAAAATCCGGGCTAGGCCGCGAGCCGCATCTCCAGCTCGGCCACCGCCGTCTCCGCCTCGCCGGCGATGCGGAAGATATAGGGCCAGAAACAGGCCTCGCGCACGAAGTAGCACGACACGCCGTCATGGCGCACCAGCAATCCGCCGGCCACGTCGCGCACCTCCACGCCCCGCACCGCGCCGAAGGCGCTCGCAATCTGTCTTGCGCGTTGAACCAGCATGGCGACCTCCTTTCCGATGGCGTCTGCATGCATGACGGCTTCGCAAGAAGTCGTCATCGCGGTCATGGACGGCCGCGCAAACCAAGAGCTTGCAATGGCAAGCGATTGGTTTGTAAGGGAATCGAAAGTCGCGCCTTTCGATTCCCGCCGAGCAGAAAGTCCATGGATGGACTTTCTGCGATCTGCTTACATGACTCTATCGGCGAATGCCACGCCGGGTTGAGGCCTGGAAAGGCTCAGCCGTCCTTCGAGCGAACGAGTCGCAACGTCACCGGCTTCTTCTCTGGCAGCGTCACGGTCATGGCCGCGGCGCCCGGTTTCCAGTCGCAGGTGATGGGCCCCAGCCAGACGTCGCCGGTGTTGATGCCGAGGCCGCCCTTCTTCAGCGGCTCGTAGCTGGAAAGGAACTTCAGCGGCGGCTGGCGCCCGGGCAGGTTCACCAGCACCGTGCCGTCCTGATAGAAGCGGAAGCTGGCCGGGCCGTCCGCCTGCCGCCAGACGCCGGCCAGTTCGGCGCGCTCGGCCGGCGGAAGTTCCGGCGCCTGCTGCTGGAAACAGCCGGACGCCAGCAAGGCCAGCGCCACCGCGCCCAGCCAGCGGGGAACGGCCCTGGCCCGCGCCGCGCGCCCAGGGGCCGCGCCGGGCTTCATGCCAGCGCCTCCATGCGCCCGATGGCGGCCTCCACCTCGTCCAGGCGGGCCCGCAAGTCGGCCAGCTCCGCCTCGGCCTTGTGAACCACCGCTTCCGGCGCATTGGCGCGATACTGCGGGTTGGCGAGCCGTCCTTCGAGCTTGGCGATGTCCTTCTCCAGCCGGGCGCGATTCTTGCCCAGCCGCGCCAGCTCCGCCCGCACGTTCACCAGCCCGGCCAGCGGCACGTACACGTTCGCATCGCCCAAGGGCGCGACCGCGGCGCCTTCGGGCTCGGCGTCCGCATCCAGCCAGTCCAGCCGCGCCAGCCGCGCCAGCGTCATGACCAGCGCCGCCTGCGGCTCCAGCACCGCGCGCAGGCCCTCGTCACAGGCGATGGCGGCCGCGATGCGACGGCCGGGCGCGATGTTCATCTCGCCGCGAATGGAGCGGATGGCCGACACCACGTCCATCGCCCGCCGCGTGCGCGCCGCGGCCTCCGTGTAGGCCGCGGCGTTCCAGCGCGGCTCCGGCCAGGCGGCGGTCACCAGCATCTCGCTGCCATCCTCGGCGGCCCGGCCGTGCAGCGACTGCCACAGCGCCTCGGAGATGTGGGGGCAGAACGGATGCAACAGCCGCAGCCAGGTATCCAGCGCCGTCACCATCACCGTGCGCGTTTCCTCGCGGGCGGCCTCGTCCTCGCCCTGCAAGGCCACCTTGGCGGCCTCGACATACCAGTCGCAATAGGTTCCCCAAACGAATCCGTAGAGCGTGGCCGCCGCATCGTTGAAGCGGTAGGCCGCGAGCGCCTCGTCCACGGCGCGGATGCAGCCGTCCAGCTCGTGCAGCAGCCAACGGTTGACGTCCAGCGCGGGCGCAACATCCATGTCGGGCGCGGCCTCGCCGCGGTTCATGAACACGAAGCGCGCCGCGTTCCATATCTTGTTCATGAAGTTGCGGTTGGCGGCAATGCGCTCCACGTCCAGCTTCACGTCGCGCCCGGGCGTGGCCATGTGCGCCAGCGTGAAGCGCAGCGCATCGGCCCCGTACTCTTCCACCATCACCAGCGGATCGATCACGTTGCCCTTGGACTTGC
>JALVTX010000238.1 GCA_027035825.1 Mariprofundaceae bacterium | reverse complement strand
AGGCCCGCAAATGGGCCGCCAGCCTCAGCGCCAGCGCGGCGATGGTCAGGGTCGGATTCGCGGTTCCCAGTGTGGGAAACACGCTGCCGCCGACGATGAACAGGTTCGCATGGTCATGGCTGCGGCAGTCAGCATTGACGACCGAATCGCGCGGATTTTCGCCCATGCGGGCCGTGCCCGCCGGATGATGCGAACTCAGCGAAAAGCTGCCGCCCGTCGGCCGCCCTCCGGCCTCGCGGATGAGCCTGTCCATCACCGCATCCCAGTGCTCCGCCCCCCGGGTTGCATAGTCCCCAAGGCGATATTCAAGCCTCGCCGCCGCAAACCCCAGCGCATCGCGCCGCTTCTCGTCCAGCCGCACCCGGTTGTCCGGGTCGGGAAGCTGCTCGATCTCCGCGCCGATGATGCCCTGGTGAATGGCGGCCCGTCGAAGCCTGGGCAGGGCATCATGCCAGCGATCACGCGCCTTCAGCACCTCGGTCGCCAGCCGCTGGATGTTCAGATCGTTGCTGATGAAGAACTTGGCGGCGGCGTGGCGACGGCGGAAATCGCCGCCGCGACCAAGCAGCACGGTGCTCACGCTCTGCGGCCCGCGTCCGATATACAGCGGCTCCTCGCACTGAAACGTCTTCTGGACAAGCGCGTGATCCATCAGGTTCCGCCCCACTTGCCCGGAACGGTTGGCCAGGCCCGCCGGGCATGCCTCGCAAGCGGCGAGCAGCAACAGCCTGGGCGTCTCGATGCTGTTGCAGGCAATCACGAACCGCCGCCCCCGAATAACGCGCCGACTGCCGTCCGGATGCCGGACATGCACGGCCGTCAGCCTCCGCTGACCATCGAGGTCGAACTTCCACGCCACGGCGCGGCTCGCCAGCATCGCGCCGGCGCGCACGGCCCGCCGGACATCCGCCTCGGCGCTGTAGGATGCGCCGATGGGGCAAATGGGCGTGCAGGTGTTGTTGCCCCGGCACGCCGGACGGTCGTCATAGGGGCGGCTGTTGCGCGCCGCAGGCAACGGCGCCACCCGCACCGGCCGGCCGTCAACGCGCAGTCCCCGCCACCGGGCGGCCAACCGCTGGTCGGCATGGGTCATTGGAATCGCCGGCATCGGGTAGGGCGCGCTCCGGGGCGAACCATGATCATCGCGGCTGTCGCCGGCCACGCCCAGCGCCTTCTCGGCGAGCACATACCACGGTTCCAGCGTCTGGTAATCAATGGGCCAGTCCCGCCCGACGCCATACAGACTGCGCATCCGGAAATCCTCGGGCAGAAAGCGCGGCGTGATGGCCGTCCAGTGCCAAGTGGTGCCGCCAATGCCGCGCATGTACAGGGGCCGGTATTCGCCCCCGCTCGCGCCGCCCTCCACGCGCAGCCACGGCCACTGGCCGTACGGCGCTTCAAGATTGCGCTCGATGGCCGAACGATAGCGCCGCGCGGCCTCGTCGCGTCGCCAGCCGCCGCCGGCCTCGACCAAGGCCACCTTCCGCCCCGCCTCGGCCAGGGAACGCGCCACCAGCGCGCCGGCCACGCCCGCGCCGATGACGACGACATCATGAATGATGCGCTCAGGCATTGGGGGCGGGCCTGTCGGCCCAGAAGCCGAACTCCCGATCCGAAAGCCCCGGCACGGGACGCACATCCAGCAATATCTCGTGCATCAGCGCATGCTCGTAGCTGACCAGCCGGTTGCCGCGTTGGTGATAATAGACGCCGGTGATCCAGGTGGTGAGCAAATGATCCAGGAACCAACGCTCGCCATCGTCCAGCCGCCGCCACGCCAGGCGCGGATCGCCGCCGCGATCGAGCAGCTTGCGTTGCAGCCGGCGCAAATGATTCAGCCCCCAAGGCTCGTCGCGGAAAATGGCGAACATCGCGGCCGCGAATCCCTTGTCCACGCCGCGCCCGAGCAGCGCCTCGGAGATGCGCCGGAACTCCTCCGGCGTCATGTCCTCCGCCCGTCCCGCCGCCAACGCCGGCGCCGCACCGCCCGCCAGCGCCGAGGCGGGCAGCAAAGTCAGCATCCTAGCCAAAAAACGCAGCACCGCCCGCCGCGACGAATCAGGCATGGCATCCAGGGGACGGAATTCCGGCATCACAACCTCCAGCAATCCGGGGATTGCGCTCAATCATCGCCCTATCATGTCCCGAAAGATGAAAAATGCCAAACCGCGCGCCAAGGCAGCCGGCGAAAAAGACCGGGCGCGCCATCCGCATGCGCGCAATAAAAATGGAGCCGCGTCAGGCGGCTCCATAAGCCGGGGACACGGCGGATTATTTCACCGTGATCGCCTTCGGCTTCGCGCTCTCCTTCTTCGGCAGACGGACGCTCAACACGCCGTCCTTCATCGTCGCCTCCACCTTGTCGGTGTCGACGTTGGTCGGCAGGCTGAAGCTGCGGACGAACCGACCATACGAACGCTCGATCCGATGGACGTTCTCTTCCTTCACGTCCTTCTCGAACTTGCGCTCGCCGGAAATGGTCAGCACGCCATCCTTCACCTCGACATTGACGTCCTTCTTGTCAATGCCGGGCAGCTCGGCCTCGACCAGCAGCGCATCGTCCGTCTCCCGGATGTCCACCGCCGGCAGCCACTGACCGGTTTCCGTGCCGCCAAACGAGGCATCATCCAGAATCCGCGACAGATTCCGCTGCATTTCTTCCAGTTCCCTGAACGGAGACCAACGAACCAGCGTCATAAGCCATCACCTCCTTCCAATGCCTGATTTGCCCGGGCCTTCCGGCCCTCGCGTTATTTTTATGGGGGTGAACGGGCGCGCTTTCAAGGCTGCCAGATCAAGACGAAACGAGGCTTTTGTCGCTCATGCTGCCGCGGCCTCCTCCAGCCGTTTCATCTCATCGCGGTATTTCGCCGCGTCCTCGAAGCGCAGGTCGGCCGCAGCCTCCAGCATCAGCCGCTCCAGCTCCCGGATGCGCGCCTGGCGCTCGGCCTCGCCCATCGTCTCCGGTTCGGGCTCGGCCACCTCCGGGATGCGCGCATAGTCCATCTCGTAGATCGTGCCGGCCACGTCCTTGATGGCTGACTTCACGGTCTGTGGCGTGATGCCGTGCTCGGCGTTCCACGCAAGCTGCCTGGCCCTGCGCCGCTCCGTCTCGTCCATCGCGCGGCGCATGGAGTCGGTGATCTCGTCGGCATAGAGGATCACCCGCCCCTCGACGTTGCGCGCGGCGCGGCCGATGGTCTGGATCAGCGAGCGCTCGCTCCTGAGGAAGCCCTCCTTGTCCGCATCGAAGATCGCGACCAGCGCCACCTCGGGCAGGTCGAGCCCCTCGCGCAGCAGGTTGATGCCGACCAGCACGTCGAACGCGCCCAACCGCAGGTCGCGCAGGATTTCCATGCGCTCGACCGTGTCGATGTCCGAGTGCAGGTAACGCACGCGCATGCCGAGATCGTTCAGATACTCGGTCAAATCCTCGGCCATGCGCTTGGTCAGACAGGTGGCCAGCACCCGGTAGCCGCGCGCGATGACCTCGTTCGCGGCCGAGACGAAATCGTCCACCTGGGTTCCGGCCGGCCGCACCTCCACCTCGGGATCCACCAGCCCCGTGGGGCGGATGACCTGCTCGACGACCACGCCCTCGCACTTCTCCAGCTCGTAAGGGCCGGGCGTGGCCGAGACATAGATCGCCTGCGGCACGATGGCCTCGAACTCCTCGAAGGTGAGCGGCCGGTTGTCCAGCGCGGAGGGCAACCGGAAGCCGTAGTCCACCAGCGTCTGCTTGCGCGCGCGGTCGCCGCGGAACATGCCGCCGATCTGCGGGATCGTCACGTGCGACTCGTCAATCATCACCAGCGCGTTGTTCGGCAGGTAGTCGAGCAGCGTCGGCGGCGGCTCGCCAGGCAGCCGTCCGGTCAGATGCCGCGAGTAGTTCTCGATGCCAGTGCAGTAGCCAATCTCCTGGATCATCTCGAGGTCGAACATCGTGCGCTGCTCCAGCCGCTGCGCCTCCACCAGCTTGCCGGCGTCATGCAGCTCGGCCAGCCGCTCGGCCAGCTCGGCCTTGATGGCCTCCATCGCGCGCAAAAGCTGCCCGCGCGGCGTCACGAAGTGCGACTTCGGGAACACCGTGTACTTGTGCAGCGACTCGATGCGGTGGCCGGTGAGCGGATCGAAACGCGAAATCGCGTCCACCTCGTCGCCAAAGAATTCGACGCGAATCGCGAAATCCTCGGCATGGGCCGGGAACACCTCGAGCACGTCGCCGCGCACGCGGAAGCAGCCGCGGTGGAAATCCGTGTCGTTGCGCTCGTACTGGAGCTCGACCAGCTTGGCGATGGCCGCACGCTGATCCACCTCGCGGCCCACCTCGAAGTAGAGCAGCATGTTCGCATAGGCCTCCGGGCTGCCCAGGCCGTAGATGCAGGAGACCGACGCAACGATGATCACGTCCTCGCGCTCCAGCAGCGCGCGCGTGGCCGAGTGCCGCATCCGGTCGATCTGCTCGTTGATGCTGGAATCCTTCTCGATGTAGGTGTCCGACTGCGGCACGTAGGCCTCGGGCTGGTAGTAGTCGTAGTAGGAAACGAAGTACTCGACCGCGTTGTCCGGAAAGAACTGCCTGAACTCGCCGTAGAGCTGCGCGGCCAGCGTCTTGTTCGGCGCCAGGATCAGCGTCGGCTTCTGCACCCGCTCGATGACGCAGGCCATCGTGAAGGTCTTGCCGCTGCCGGTGACGCCCAGCAGCGTCTGATGGCGGCGGCCGGCCCGCACGCCCGCCACCAGCTCCTCGATGGCCCGCGGCTGGTCGCCACGCGGCTCGAACTCGCCCTTAAGCCTGAATTTCATGCGCGAATGCTACACAAGCCGGGCGCATCCCGCCTTCCCTCGACGACCGACGGTGCTACCATGCGCGCCCGCGAACGATACCCGGGCGCGGCAATCCCAGAACCCGAGACATC
>JALVTX010000237.1 GCA_027035825.1 Mariprofundaceae bacterium | reverse complement strand
GTTGCGGCTGCCCGACTCCTCGGCGACGATGCCGTGGTCGGGATAATGCTTGACGATTTCCCGGATAATCAGCGCCTCGGCCTTGCGATCGGCCTCGGTGACGTAATCGCGCTCATTCTTTTCCTGCTTCTTCAACCGGTCCAGATCGTCCAGCATCCGCACCAGCGCATCTCCCGCGCGCCTGGCCGCGCGCACCGCTACATACAGCAAATCGCCTCTCCTTTCATGCCGCGTTCACTCCAGTGATGACGCCAACGGGAACGGGGACGGATACTATCAAATCACGAAATTTATGCGATGGTTCGCCTTGCGAACTCATGGCCGACTGATAGTCTGCACGGGTTTTCGGGTCTGTTCACGCCTGTTTGGACGGTGCTGCCGCCATCCAAACAGCAGGCCCGGGGGAGGCGGCATGCGGAACAGGCTCTTGCAATCCTGGCAAGGCGCGGGGCTTCTGGGCGACAGGGCCGCCGCCATCCGCGTCCAGCAATCGCAAGCGCTCGCCCGCATCATCTCCGTCCTCTTGGGCTTGTCGTACCTGGCGGCGCACTCGCCGGCATTCATGGGCCACTGGCCAACATGGCTCGTCGCCGCCGGCCTTTACATCGCCATCCAGCTTGCCTCCCTGTTCTGGCTCCACGCCTCGCCCTGGTCGGCATCCCGCCTGTTGCTGTTGCCGCTCGTCGATGCCGCCTACACGGGGCTGGCCATGTGGATGGACGGCGGCCATGCGAGCCCCGTCCAGCTCTTCTTCTATCTCATCATTTTCAGCAACGCGACGCGCTACGGCAACGTGATGCTGGCCTACACCCAGGCGCTGTCGTTCCTGGCCATGGGCGTGGTGGGCGCGCTCTCCTTTCACGACCCCCGCCTGGCGCTGGACTGGCCATGGCTGGCGCTGCAACTGGCGGCGCTCGCCTTCATCCCCGCCTATGCGCATGGCATCGGCCGGCGACTGGAAGAAGCCGAAACCGGCCGCGCGCGGGCGGAAACGCAGTCCGTGTCGCTGCTGGATGGCATGCCCGCTCCCGCCTTCGTCTATGCGCCGGATGAACAGGGCGAACCCCGCATCCTGCACGCCAATCCCGCCATCGGCGCCATCAGCGCCTGGACCCCGCTCACGCTGGCCGGCCATTTCGTGGACGCCATCGCCGCCCCCGAGGACGGCGTGGAGATGCGTCGCCAATGCGCCCAAGGCCTGGGGGATGCTGGCGGCGCGCCGCGCAGCTTCTTCGTGCGCGGCCGGGACGCCCAAGGAGAGCCGCGCCGGCTGCAATGCCAGGTCATGCCCATTCACTGGCAGGGAAAGGAAGCGGGCTTGTGCCTGATGGCGGACGTCACCGAGCGCGATCGCCTGAGCGAAAATCTGGACGCGGCCCACCGCACGGGCTACGTCGCCTCGCTGGTCGCCGGGCTCACGCACGACTTCCGCAACATCCTGACGCACATTCTCGGCAACGCCGAGGTGCTGCGGATGGAAACCGGGGATGAAGAGTTTCAGCAAAAGCTGGACGTCATCATCGAGGCGGCCGAACGCGGATCGGATATGATCACGCATCTGCTCAACATCTCAAAGCCGAGACAGGGCTCGCCCAGTCTCTTTCGACTCCAGGACACGCTGCCCCCCATCGTCAATCTGGCGCGCGTCAAGCTGCCCATCCACGTCAGCCTCGCCTGCAAGCTGGCGGACGACTTGCCCCCCCTTCTCGGCCAGCCGGCCCAGATCGACCAGGTCATCCTCAACCTGGTGGACAACGCCGCCCATGCCATCGGCGACGAGGAGGGCGACATTCTCATCGAGGCCGACGCGCGCGCCGAGCATCCGCTGGATGCGAAGGACGCGCCGGCCATCCGCATCGCGGTGCGCGACAGCGGGCACGGCATCGCCGAGGAAGACCTGCCGAACATCTTCCGGCCCTTCTGGACATCGCATGCCGAGGACGGCGGCACGGGCCTGGGCATGGCCATGGTCAAGCGCATCGTCGAATGGCATCACGGCAAGGTGGACGTGGACTCCGCGCCCGGCGCCGGCGCCACCATTACGGTATGGCTGCCGGCGGCGACCGAGGCCGAGGCCCGCGCGCCCGCGGCGGAGCCGCCGGCGCGACCCGCCAGAGCCGCCATCGGTCGCCTGCAACCGTGGCGCATCCTGCTGGTGGACGACGATCCCGAGGTGCTGCGCGTCCACGCCTCGATGCTGCAACGGATGGGGCAGCAGGTCGTCACCGCCGCCAACGGCCGGGAAGGAGCGGAGATCTTCCGCGCCCGCGCGGACGACATCGATCTCGTCATCACCGACTACCGCATGCCCGAGATGAACGGTCTGGAGATGATCCGCGCCATCCGCGCCATTCGCCCCGACGCGCTCATCCTGATGATCACCGGCTATGGCGAGGACGTGGATGTGCGCGAATGCGTCCGCCAGCGGGCGCACGTGCTGCACAAGCCGGTCTCGTTCCAGAAGCTGGCCACCGAGATCGGCGCCCTCCAGATGCAGGCCGGGGATGCCGGGGCGCCACGCGCGGCCGCGAAATAGCCCGAGCGACGGTTACCTAAACCACTCTCCTTCCTACACCACTCGCTCGTTGCCGCCGTCCACTGGCAGCTGCGCCCCGGTGGTGCAGGAAAACAGCGGCCCGGCCATGGCCGAGACCAGCCGCGCCACCTGCCTCGAACTCACCTCCACGCCCAGCAGGTTGCGCCGCTTGTAGGCTTCCACCGGCAGGCCATAGCTGGCGGCGCGCGCGGCCAGCACCTCGTCCGTCCAGATGCCGGTGTCATAGACGCAATCCGGGTGCAGCATGTTCACGCGCACCCCGGCGGGCGCCAGTTCCAGCGCCGCCACGCGGCCCAGCTGGGTCAGCGCCGCCTTGGCGCAGGAATAGGCCGCCGCGCCCGGCCCCGGCGCCAGCACGTTGCGCGAGGCGATGATGACCACGGCCGGATCGAAGCCCAGCTTCAGATACGGAATCGTCTCCCTGAAGAGCCGCTGATGCCCGGTGAGGTTCACCTCCAGGCTCTTCGCCCATGTCGCGTCGTCCATTTCCTCGATGGCGCGGCTGGCCGGAAAGACGCCGGCATTGGCCACCACGATATCCAGCCCGCCAAAGTGGCGCACGCAGGCTTCCACCGCGGCCGCCACCGCCGCCCCGTCGGTAATGTCGCATGGCAGGCCCAGGGCGTCCGCGCCTCGGAAGATGTCCGCAACATCCGGGTTCACGTCCAGCGCCGCCACCGCCGCGCCCTGGGCGCGCAGCTCCTCGGCGCAGGCGCGGCCGATGCCGCTGGCCGCGCCCGTCACCAGCGCCACCTTGCCGGCGTGTTCGGCCGCGCCCCCCGAGCCTTCCCGCGCCAGCTTGGCCTGTTCCAGCTCCCAGTATTCCACCTCGAACAACTCGCGCTCGCCCACCGGCCGCCATCCGCCCAGCGCCTCGGCCGCGCGCACCGCCGGCAGCGTGTGCGCCACGATGTCGGCGACGATGCCCGCCTCCCGCGCGCTGCGGCCAAAGGCCACCGCTCCGCGCCCGAGCCACAGCGCCCAGCGGGGCGCGGCGTCCAGCTCCGTCAAGCCCGGCCCGCCCAGTCGCGCGAAACGCTCGTGACACGCCCGCGCAAAGTCGGCCACGGCGGCTTCCGGGTCATCGTCCTCCAGCAGCATCGGCGCATGCTTGACGCGAATCACGTGGTCGGGCGTCAGCGTGCCCCGGCGTGCGGCCGCGCAAAGCGTTGCATCGCGGGCGAACGCGACCGCCTCGGCGCCGTCATCCAGCCGCGCCACGACCGGCGCGCCCCGCTCCTTGCCAACGGCCCGCCGCATCCGGGCCAGCAGCCGCAAGTCCTCGCCGCCTGTCGGCTGGCCCGCCCTGGAGCTCCTGGCCGCATCCCCGACCGGAGCGGCCGCCCCGGCCAGCGCCTGCTCGGCCATGTCCACCAGCCGGATCATCCGCTCGTAGCTCTCGCGCGCCGAGTCGGCAAAGGTGAACACGCCATGATGCATCAGCACCATGCCGCCCAGGCGCGACCAGTCCGCATCCCGCGTCATCTCCCGCACCTTGCGGGCGAGATCGAAGCCCGGCATCACGTAGGGCACGATGAGCACCGCCTCGCCGTAAAGCTCGCGCAGCCGGCGCTCGCCGTCCGGGGTGTTGCTCAGCGTCACCACCGCGTCGGCATGGGTGTGATCCACCCAGGCGAACGGAATCAGCGCATGCAGGATGGCCTCGACGGAAGGATTGGGCGCATCGGGATCGAGCATGGCCGAGCGCTGGGCGCGCACCATCGCGGCGTCGGACAACCGCTCCATGTCGGCCATCGCCAGCAGCGCATCCATGCGCACCGGCGCGAATCCCGCGGGCTCGATGGTGGCCAGATCCCAGCCGCTGCCCTTCACGTGCAAGACCTCCGTCTCGCGCCCCAGCGCATCGCGCGCCCGGCTCTTGACCGAGGTGTTGCCGCCGCCGTGCAGCACCAGCGAGGGCTCCGCGCCCAACAGCCGCGAGGCATAGGCGCGCAGCTCCAGGTCGTCCGCGCATCGCGCGGCCTCGGCCTCACGCCACCGGCTTTGCATCGCCAGCCTCCTCTGTCACGGGCAACAACCCGTCCACGAATGCTTCGGCATCGAAGGGCACCAGGTCATCCAGCGTCTCGCCAACGCCGGCGTAGCGAATCGGCAGACCGAAGCGGTCGGCCAGTTGCAGCACCACGCCGCCCTTGGCCGTGCCGTCCAGCTTGGTGACGATGAGGCCGGTGACGCCGGCGGCCTCGCGAAACTTCTCCACCTGCGCCACCGCGTTCTGGCCGGTGCCGCCGTCCACCACCTGCCAGACCTCATGCGGCGCGCCCTCCAGCGCCTTGCCGACCACGCGCCGCACCTTGGCCAGTTCATCCATCAGTCCGCGATCCGTCTGCACGCGGCCGGCGGT
>JALVTX010000236.1 GCA_027035825.1 Mariprofundaceae bacterium | reverse complement strand
GCAGGGCCCGCGCCCGCACCTCTATCTCGTCGCCTCCGGCCGGCTGCGCATCGAGCGGGACGGCCGCCTCCTGGCCCATCGCGGCCAGGGCGAGATCGTGGGCGAAATGTCGGTGTTCGGTTTTTCCGAACGGCCAACGGCGGACGTGACGGCCGCGGAGCTGACGGAAGTCATCGAGTTCCGGGACGACGACGTCATGGATGTCGCGCGCGGCAGCGCCGCCTTTCAGCGCAGGCTGGCCGACATCTGCCGGACGCGCCTGCTGGAAATCCTGCGAATGGACGCGCCCGACTGATACATCGGGGACGGGTCAAAACCAGGCGTCCAGTTGCAACGCCCAGACATTGCCGCGGTCGCCGAACTCGCTGCCTGTGGCGCCGGTGAACCACAGGGCCAGCGCCGTCAGATCCACGTCCTCGGCCACCGACCATTTCAGTCGCGGCGAGATGAAGGCGCTGCCCTTCACGGCATCCGCAATCACCGTGGCTTCCAAACGCCACAGGGGCGTCAGGTCGTAGCCTGCCGCGAAGCCGAGCAAATGCCGGACGCGGCTGGAAAGCCTGTCACCAGGGGCGGGGACGGCGCTCCTTCCGGCCGCGCCGTTGAAGAAATACTCGGCCAGCAGGTACAGCCCCGACGGCAGCCAACGATTCGTCAACGTGTACTCGTAGCCCGCCGAAACCTGCGTCCACGACGCACCCTGGGCCGGCCGCGAAAAGAGCGCCTCCGCGTGCAACCCGCCGTCCCGGACATCGGCCGCGAAATCGCCGCCCAGCACCGTTTCCTCGCCGATGCGCCCGATAAGCGCCGACACATCCACCCCGCCCACGGTATCGCGCAGCCGCAGCACCGAGCGCCGGGGCACGCCGCGAGCGCCGCGCCCCGGCCCCGCCGCCCATTGCAATGCGCCGGAGGCGGAATAGCGCAGTTCGGCCAGCAGCCCGTCCACGCCGGTCTTCTCGTCCGGCTCCAGCGCCGCCGGATCCACCGGGTTGAAGCGATCGGTGGGGTTCCATAGCCGGCCCGTGCCCCAGGCCACCCGCTGCCGCCCGATCTTGATCAGCGCCTTCCCCTCGTCCAGGGAGACCCACCCGCGATACAGGCGATACCGCCAATAGACCGCGCCCTTTTGCAGCAGGCGCGCATCGGCATCGGCCCAAGTCGGGTAGGGCCGACTGACCGCGGCGCGAAACGCCGGGGTGTTGACCAAGCCGCCGGCCAGCAGCTCGTGGTCGTAGGCCAGGTGCAGGCGAAGCGGGCCCGTGGCCGCATCCCATTCCAGCCGCAGGCGGTTGAGATCGGCGCCCCGGGCATGGCCGACGGGTTGCTCCTCGAAGAACGGCAGGTTGCGATAGCTGCCGCGCAGCTCCGAGAACCACGGGGCCGCCCACGCAGCGAACGGCACGAGCCACGACGCAGCCAGCGCCAGGCGCGTCAGGCCCGGCCGCAGCACTTCAGCCGGCGGCATCCCCGTCCACGATGCGGCCGTCCCGGAGGTGAACCAGGGTTTCAGCCTGGCCAATCACCACCGGGTCATGCGAGGCAATCAGGAAGGTCATGCCCCGCTCTTCGTTCAGCCGCCGCATCAACGCCACCAGCGCCTCGCCGGTGTGGCTGTCCAGGTTCGCGGTCGGCTCGTCGGCCAGCACGATGTCCGGTTCGCTGGCCAGCGCCCGGGCCACGGCGATGCGCTGCTGCTGGCCGCCCGAAAGCTCGTCGGGCCGCCGGTTCTCCATGCCCGCCAGCCCCACCTCGGCCAGCAGCGCATCGGCCACGCGATGGCGCCGTGCCGCCGGCACGCCCTGAAGCTGAAGCACGTAGGCCACGTTCTCGCGCGCCGTGAGCACGCGGATCAGGTTGTAGGCCTGGAACACGAAGCCGATGTGGTGCAGCCGGAACCGCGCCCGCTCGGCGTCCGACAGCGCCAGCACATCCTGGCCCGCCACCGTCAGGCTGCCGGCATCCGGCACGTCCAGCGTGCCGACCATGTTCAGCAGCGTCGTCTTGCCCGAACCGGACGGCCCGGCCAGCACCGCGAAGGCGCCGCGCGGCAGGCGCAGGTCCACGCCGTCCAGGGCCGTTTCGGCCACCGCGCCTTGCCCGTATCGCTTGTGCAGTCCCCGCGCCTCGATCAGCATCCTCACACCCCCCGCATCGCGGCCGCCGGGCTGAGCCGCGCCGCCTTCCGGGCCGGGATGACGCCGGCCAGCGCCGCGCCCAGCGCCGCCGCCAGCAGGATGCGCAGGGCCGAGGCCGCATGCAGCGCCGGATAGACCACCGGATTCATGTACATGAACGAAAACGCGGTGGCGAAGCGGGACAGGTCGATGCCCGCCGCGCCGTAGTGCCAGATCAGCAGGCCGCCCAGCACGAAGCCGCCGGCCCCGCCCACCAACGCCAGGATCACCGTTTCCCAGACCACCATCGCGAAAATCTGCCACGGCTGCGCGCCCAGCGCCGCCATCAGGCCGAACTCCCGCACCCGCTCGTGCATGCTCATCAGCATCGTGTTCACCACCTCGGCCAGCACCACCAGAATGACCACGGCCAGGATCACCCAGGAATAGGCGTCGGCGAACTGCGACCACTGCTCGGCCATCGGGTCGATGTCGCTCCAGGTCAGCACCTCCAGTGGCCGCGACGCAAGCTTGTGCCGCAACGCGGCCGCTAGCGCCGGAACCCGATCGAAATCCCGCGCCCGGATCACCACGTCGGTGGCCGCGCCCGGCATGCCCAGCCACCGACGGACGCGCTCAAGCGGTGCAACGGCCAGCAGATCGTCAATGTCCAGCACCCCCGAATGGATGATGCCGCGCACGCGGAAAACCTCCGAGGCGATGTCGCCGTCGGGCAGCGCCGCCATCAGCACCACCTTGTCCCCCAGCCCCACCTGCAGGCGGTCGGCCAGCCCGCTGCCCAGCACCACGGCGCGGTCGTCCGCATCGCGCAGCCATCGCCCGCGCGTGACAAACGAGGCCAGGCGACTGAGCCGGCGCTCGCGCGAGGGCGCGACGCCATAGGCCTGCACGCCGGCGCTGGCGCCGGCCGACGAGGCCAGACCCGAAACGCGGATGCGCGCCGTCCACAGCGCCACGCCCGGCTCCGATTGCAACGCCTGAGCGATGGGGCGCAGGGATGCGATGTGATCGGCCAGACGGCGCGACTGCTCGAAACCGCGCGCGTGAATCTGGATATGGCCCGTCAGCGTCAGCGCGAAGTTCTCCCGGATCTGCTGCATCCAGCCGTCGTTCATGGCCGAGAGGAAGAGCAGGGCCGCAATCCCCAGCCCCAGCGCCGCCGCCGTGAGCCCCGTGCGCATCGGATGCAGCCACAGGTTGCGCCAGCCGAGCTTGAGATAGATGCCGAGATCAAACATGGCGCAGCGCCTCCACCGGCGTCAGCCGGGCCGCCCGCCATGCCGGAACCACGGCGGCGGCCAGCGAACAGGCCAGCACGGCCAGGATGGTCGCCCACAGGTGGCCGGTGTCGATCTCGGTATGGATGACGGGGTTGATGTAGAAGCGGGTGACCGTGTCCATGCGGCTGGAGAGATCGATGCCCACGCGATGGAACAGCGCCACCAGCCCCAATCCCAGGCCCGCGCCGGCAAGGCAGCCCGCGGCGCCGAGCGTCACCGACTCGGCCGCGACCATCAGCGCCAGCCGCCAGCGCCCGCAGCCCAGCGCCGACATGATCCCGAACTCGTGCACCCGCTCCAGCGTGCTCATCAGCACCGTGTTCATCACGCCCGCGGCCACGATCACCAGCACGATGGTCAGGAAGATGTAATAGAAGCCGTTCTCCAGGTCCACCCACTGCTTCATCATCGGGTACATGTCATACCAGCGCAGCACCTCGTAACGGTCGTCCAGCGACGCCCGCAGGCGCGCCGTCACCGCCTCCAGCCGCGCGCGCGGCAGCTGCATCACCACGCCGGAAACCGCGCCACGCATGTCCAGCATCGCATCCAGCGTCGCCAGCGGCACGACGGCCAGCCCCCGATCAATGCCCATCTCGCCGCTGTCGATGACGCCAACCAGCCGGAACCGATCCGCCGCCAGCGCCCCGTAGCGATCCTGGGCCAGGAACACCACCTCGTCGCCGACATGCACGCCCAGGTTACGGGCCGTGGTCGCGCCCAGCACGCAGGCGCGCCCGTCGTCCGCGCGCAGGAAGCACCCCTGCCCCACCTTGCGGTGCAGCCGCGTCACGCGCGCCTCGCGGGCCGGATCCATGCCCAGCAGCACCACGCCCTCCGAGCCATGCTCGCCGGCCGCCAGCGCAAAGGTGTGCAAGCGAAATGAATATCGCGTCACGCCCAATTTACGCAACAGGCGCGCCACCCCGGCCGCGTCCGGCACGGTGCGCGAAAGCTTTGGATGCCGGAAGGCCCCGCGCGCATGGATCTGCACGCTGCCCACGATGGTCTCCTGCAGGTTGCGCATCATCGAGTTGTGCACGCCGTCGTTGAATCCCCACAGGAACAGCAGCGCCGAAAGCCCCAGCGCCACGGCGGCCATGGTCAGCAGGCTGCGCCGCGCATGGCGCAGCACGTTCCGCCAGGCCATCACCCAGATCATCGCCGATGCCAGCGCTTCAGATTGGCGCGGGTGAACACGTCCTCCGGGATCGGGACGTCGAAACGCACCTCTTGCAGTTGCAGCACCGTGCGCTTGCCGGGCTCATCGAGCGGGCGCATCACCCAGCGCGCCGGAATCGTGCGCCCGCCCATCCGGCGCACGTCCTCGAAGGTCAGCAGGCGGCGCTTGCGCCCGTGCTCATCGTAGAAGGCCTCGGAGAGCGGAATGCCGTCCGCGCGCAGCACGTGCACCAGCTTGCCCCAGACCACCGGCGCATCCGGTTTCGGCAAGGACTCGATGGTCACGGTCCGCGCATCGCGGGCAACGATGCGGTGAGTGTAGTCATCCACCACCGAGGCCGCC
>JALVTX010000235.1 GCA_027035825.1 Mariprofundaceae bacterium | reverse complement strand
GGCGGCTTCCTTGCGCGGGCGCGGCGCCTTGGGTAGCGTCCCGCAACCCGTCCGACGGTGGAAAATCAGGCATTTCCCGCGAGGATTCTCATGCTCGAAAACATGCGCAACCATGCCCAGTCCTGGCTGGCCAAGATCATTCTTGGCGGCATCGCCCTCTCCTTCGTGCTCTGGGGCATCGGCGATTATTTTCTCGGTTCGCGGGTGGAAACGGTGGCCGAGGTGGACGGCAATCCGATCACCGATTCGGAGTTCCAGCTCGCCTACCAGCGCGAACTGGACAACTACCGCCGCATCCTGGGCAAGTCCTTCTCCAAGAAGATGGTGGAGCAACTGGGCCTGAAGGAGGTGACGCTGCAAACGCTCATCAACCGTCGCCTGATGCTGGACGAGGCGCGCGAGATGGGCCTGGTCGCCCCGCACGCGGTGCTGGTGGCGCGCGTGCAGAGCACGCCGGCCTTCCTCTCCAACGGCCGGTTCGACACCCGTCGCTACGAAATCCTGACGCGCAACATGGGCTACCGCACGCCGGCGGACTATGAAGCCACGCTGAAGCTGGACATGATGGTGGACGCACTGCAACGCGCCATCATGGACAGCGCCACCGTCTCCGACGAGGCGGTGCGGGCGCGCTTCGCCCACGACTATGAACAGCGCGTGCTGGAGGCGCTCATCGTCCGTCCCGAGGACATGCAAAAGCAGGTTCACGTCACCGACGCCCAGGCCCGCGCCTGGTACGAGGCGCACAAGTCCGCCTACAAGACGCCGCTGCGCCTGAAGCTGGCCGCCGTGGTGATTGACCCGGCGGCCATCGCCAGGAACATCGAGGTGGACGAGGCGGACATCGAGGCCTGGTGGAAGGAACACCAGGACCAGTTCGCCGTGCCGGAGCAGCGCCATGCGCGCCACATCCTCGTGAAGCTGCCGAAGCATGCCGACGCAGCCGCGCGCGCCAGGGCCAGAAAGCGCATCGAGGCGGCGCTGAAGGCGCTGCGCGCCGGCCAGCCGTTCGCGCGCGTGGCCAGAAAGTATTCCGAGGATGCCGCCACCGCGAAGAAGGGCGGCGATCTGGGCTGGTTCGGCAAGGGCGTGATGGTGAAGCCCTTCGAGCAGGCCGTGTTCTCGATGAAGAAGGGGCAGATCAGCGACATCGTCGAAACGCCGTTCGGCTTCCACGTCATCCAGCTCGTGGACATCCGTCCGGCGCATGTGAAGCCGCTGGCCGAGGCCAGGGACGAGATTCGTCGCCAACTGGCCCGAGACAAGGCCGATGACGAGGCCTACCAGCTCTCGCAGGACCTGGACGACGCACTGGGCCGCGAGGACAGCCTGGAGACCGCGGCCGCCAGCCTGAACCTGAAGGTGCGAACCATCGGCCCCATCAGCATGGACGAGGCCCGGGCCGACGCGCTGCTCGGCCGCGACGCCGCCTTCCGGGCGCAGGTGTTCGCCATGCAGCCGGGCGCGCCGGTGGAAGTCACCGAGCTGAACGACGGTCGCTTCGCGGCCGTGGAAGTGAAGCGGCGCATCGAGCCCGAAACGCTGCCGTTCGCCAGGGTGGTGAAGCGCGTCTATGACGAGGCGCGGGCCGACGCCGCGCGCAAGGCCGCGCGCAAGAAGGCGGAGGCCGTGCTGGCCGAGGCCGATCACCTACCGGCGGCCAGGCTCGGCCAGCGCCACGGGCTTCCGCTCTATGTCTCCAAGCCGGTGCGGGCGAACGGCGTGGGCGATGCCGACGCCGCGTGGCTGTCGCGCAACCTGTTGCAGGCCGCGTTCGAGACGCCGGAGGGCGCGTACGCGCCGCGCGTGATTGCGCTGCCGCAGGGCTTTGCCATCGTGCGCGTGAAGCGGGTCATCAAGGCCGACGACAAGACCTTCGCCAAGGCCGCGCCAGCCATCCGCGCGCAGCTGAAGCGGCAGGCGGGCTCGGTGCGCTTCGCGCGCTGGATGTCCTCGGTGCGGTCGCGGCACGAGATCGAAATCCACCAGGACGTGCTGGCGCGTTTCTGATGACGAAAGCCGGCATGCTCGCGGCCCACGAAAAAGGCCGGATGCAGCGCATCCGGCCCGGAAGTGGTGGAGCCAGGCGGGATCGAACCGCCGACCTCTACAATGCCATTGTAGCGCTCTCCCAGCTGAGCTATGGCCCCGTATGGTTCGCCGCCATCGGCAACGATGGCTGCGAGGGCGCGAATTGAGCCACGAGGCCCGCGACTTGTCAACCGGCCCGAACCGCGCGCCGCGCCTGTTCCGCCGCGTCCTGTCGGCCGACTGCCTCACGCCGCTGGGCGTGTTCTCTCGCCTGAAGGATCGCGGCGACTGCTTCCTGCTGGAATCGGCCGAGGGCGGCGAGCGCTGGGGGCGCTACAGCATCCTGGCCATCAGCCCCGCCTGCCGCGCCGTGGACGATGGCCATGCCACGCGGTTGCGCCACCGCGACGGCCGCGAGGAAACCTACGACGGCGACATCCTCGACTGGCTGCGCGCCACGGCCATCGCCGCGCCCCGCATCGAGGCCGACGACCTGCCGTTTACCGGCGGCGCGGTGGGCTACTTCGGCTATCCCGTCGTCTCCCGCTTCGAGCGCGTGCCGCACGACCTGCCCGACCCGGTCGGCGCGCCCGAGGCCGCCTTCCTGCTCGTGGATCGCTTCATGGTCTTCGACAACCTGCGCGGCACGCTCACCTGCTGCGTGCGGCTGCCGGAGGACGAGGCGGACGAGGCAGAACGCGTGCTCGACCGCATGGAGGCCAGCCTGGCCGAGGGCGAGCAGGCCCGCCCGATGAAGCTGGATCAGCCGGCGCGCGACGTGCGGCCGACGCCGCAAACCCGCCAGGCCGACTTCGAGGCGGCGGTGGCGCGCGCCAAGGAATACATCCACGCGGGCGACATCTTCCAGGTGGTGCTCTCGCAGCGTTTTTCCAAGCCGCTCGCATGCAGCCCGTTCGACATCTACCGCGCCGTGCGCCACATCAATCCCTCGCCCTACCTGTTCTACCTGCACATCGGCGACACCATCCTCGTCGGCTCCTCGCCGGAGATCCTGGTGCGCCGCGAGGAGGATCAGGCCGTGCTGCGCCCCATCGCCGGCACCCGCCCGCGTGGCAAGACGCCCGAGGAGGACATGGCGCTGGAGCATGACCTGCTGGCCGACGCCAAGGAGCGCGCCGAACACGTGATGCTGGTGGACCTCGGCCGCAACGACCTGGGCCGGGTCTGCGAATACGGCAGCGTGCGGCTCACCGAGTCCATGGTCATCGAGCGCTATTCGCACGTGATGCACATCGTCTCGCAAGTAGAGGGGCGACTGCGCCCGGACGTGGACGCGATCGACCTGTTGGCCGCCACCTTTCCCGCTGGCACGGTTTCCGGCGCGCCGAAGGTGCGGGCGATGGAAATCATCCACGAGCTGGAGCCGGTGGCGCGCGGCCCCTACGCCGGCTGCGTCGGCTACATCGACTTCGGCGGCCGGCGCATGGACACGGCCATCGCCATCCGCACCGCCGTCATCCACGCAGGCCAGGTGCACATCCAGGCCGGCGCCGGCATCGTGGCCGATTCCGACCCGACGCGCGAGCATGTCGAGTGCGTGAACAAGGCCACGGCCATGTTCCGCGCCGTGGCGCTGGCCGAGGCCCAGGCTCCCGGAACCAAGGAGAACGACGCGGCATGATCCTGGTCATCGACAACTACGACTCGTTCACCTTCAACCTCGTGCAATACCTGGGCGAGCTGGGCGCGGAGCCGGTGGTGCGCCGCAACGACGAGATCGGCGTGGACGACATCGAGGCCATGGCCCCCGGCCACATCCTGATTTCGCCGGGGCCATGCACGCCCAACGAGGCCGGCATCTCGGTGGAGACCGTGCGCCGCTTCTCCGGCCGCATCCCGATCCTGGGCGTCTGCCTGGGCCACCAGTCCATTGCCGCCGCCTTCGGCGGCCAGGTGGTGCGCGCGCCGCGCCTGATGCACGGCAAGACCAGCGCCATCCACCACGACGGCACGGGCGTCTTCGCGGGGCTTCCGTCGCCGTTCACGGCCACGCGCTACCATTCGCTGATCGTCGCGGAACCGCTGCCGGGGCAGCTGCGGCGCACGGCATGGACGGACGAGGGCGAGCTGATGGGTCTGGCGCACGTCTCCCACCCCACCTTCGGCGTGCAGTTCCATCCCGAATCCATCCTCACCGAGCACGGCCACGCGATGCTGGAGAACTTCCTCCAGACTACCGCACATCCAACGGAAACAGGGGGCGCGGCATGAACGACGCCGTTCGCGACATCATCCGCCGCCTGCAGGCCGGCGAGCCCGTCTCCGGCCGGCTGGCCGACGGCGTGTTCACGGCCATCATGGCCGGCGAGGCCACGCCGGCGCAGATCGGGGCGACGCTGTTGGGGCTGTCCATCCGCGGCGAAACGCCGGAGATCGTGGCCGCCGCCGCCCGCGCCATGCGCCAGGCCGCGGTGCGCATCCGGCCCAGGACCCGCGGCCTGATCGACACCTGCGGCACCGGCGGCGACGGCGCCTCCACATTCAACATCTCCACCGCCGTCTCCTTCGTCGTGGCCGCCGCCGGCCAGCCGGTGGCCAAGCACGGCAACCGCGCCATGTCCTCGCGCTCGGGCGCGGCGGACGTGCTGGAGGCGCTGGGCGTGAACCTGAACCTCGCCCCCGAAGACGTGGCCGACTGCATCGACGAGGTGGGCATCGGCTTCCTGTTCGCGCAGGCGCTGCACCCGGCCATGCGCCACGCAGGCCCCGTGCGCCGCGAGCTGGGCGTGCGCACCATCTTCAACATCCTGGGGCCGCTCACCAACCCGGCCGGAGCCGAATACCAGATCATGGGCGTGTTCGCGCGCGACCGGCTGGAACTGGCGGCGCGGGCGCTGGCGGAGCTGGGCGCGACCCGGGCGCTGGTCGTGCACGGCCGCGACGGGCTGGACGAAATCACCA
>JALVTX010000234.1 GCA_027035825.1 Mariprofundaceae bacterium | reverse complement strand
GCGTAATGGCGGAGCAGGCGCAGGCGCGCCGGCTCAATCTTGCGCTTGAGCAGCTTGCGGGCGTCGGCATAGTCCGGGCGGGATGGATCCATGCGCAGCACGATCTTGCGCGCCGCCATGATGTCGCCGGACTGGTAGGCGCGCAGCGCCGACTCGTAACTGCCCAGGAACCCGACGGCCGAGTGCCTGAGCGTAGAGAGGCTGCACCCGCCCAGGAGCGCCAGGCACAGCAACGCGGCCACCGGCCGCCATGCGGGGAACCGGGCCATGCTCAGACGTCGCCCACGATCTGGCGCACGTCGGATGGCAGGGTCAGGTCGAAGGCCAGCGCCACCGCATGGCGAATGTTGTTGCGAATCTTCTCGTCCACGGCGCGAACGCTACCGCATTCCATGGGCTCGCTGATACCCTTGATCTCCCGCTCGCCGATGCTGTCGAACGCAAATCCATCGCCCAGCTTCTCGTAGGTCGCGCGGGTCGCCATCACCTCGTTGGCCTCGCCCATGCCGCCCATGCGCGAGGCGATGTTCACCGCATCGCCGATGACCGTGTATTCCAGGCGTTCGGCGGCGCCGATGTTGCCGACGATGGCTTGGCCGCTGTTGATGCCGAGGCGGAACGCCACGGGCTCCCCCGATGGCCGCAGGATGCCCAGCTTGGCGCAGGCTCGCGCCATGGCCAGCGCGGCCTTGGCAGCATGGCGCGCATGATCGGCGTCCTCGTGCGGATGGTTGAACACCGCCATCACCGCATCGCCGATGTACTTGTCCACGTGCCCCCCGTAGTAGTCGATGATGCGGTGAAACACCTCGAAATGCTGGTTGAGCACGTCCACCACCTCCTCGGTGGGCAGCGACTCGGAAAACGAGGTGAACGACACCATGTCCGCGAAGAGCACCGTCACTTCCTGACGATGATTGGGCGAGCGCACGGCGCCGCCCTCGTCGAACACCTCGGCCACCAGCTTGGGGTTGAGATAGCGCCCGAAGATGTCGCGGATCTCCTCCTTGTGCGCCAGCTCGCTGACCATGCGGTTGAACTGGTGCATCGCATCCGAGATCTCGTCATTGCCGCGGACGGGCAGACGCACGCTGTAGTCGCCGTAGGCCACGTGCTCGGCCGCCTCGGCCAGCATCTCGATGGGCCGGCTCATGCGCCCGGCAATCCACCATGCGGCAATGCTGGCCAGCGTGATCACCACCAGGGCCACCAGCACCATGCGCGTCACCAGCCGGTTGGCCAGCTCCTCCCATGCCTGCTCCGAATAGTGCACGGCCAGCGTCCCCACCTCCGTGCCGGCATACAGCACCTTCTTGACGAACCACAGGCCTTGCGCCGGCGGGCGGGCGCCGGGCGCGGCGCGCAGCAAGGGATCGTCGGGGCCAATCTGGCCATAGCGCTGATCCTCGCCGCCGACATAGTGCACGTGGACGCCCAGCACAGCCGGCACCTTCTTCAGAAAGCCCGAGACGATGACATCCACCTCAACCTTGCTGCCCGCCAGCATCGGCAGCTTCAGCTCATCGGCCAGCCGATCCACCATGATTCGCGCCTGCGCCGACTGGCTCTCCAACCAGGCGTCGCGCTCCATGTTCAGGATGATCAGGGAGGCGGCCAGCACCGCCAGCGCCACGGCGAAGCTGACCAGCATGGTCCAGCGCCAGCGGATGGGGAAGCGGGGCGGCAACTCGCCCTGCTCGGGATGCTGCGCGACAAAGTCCTCCGACTCAGGCATGAGCCGACTCTATCGGATTCGGCATTTCGGGCAATCCGCGCGCTGGCCCGGATGCCGCCCCATGATACGCCCCATGATGCGACTTATAGAGCCGCATCCACCTCCTTGCCCGCCATCACGCAACCGCGGCCGGCCGCCTTGGCCGCGTACAGGCGCTCATCCGCCACGTGCAGCAGCCGTTCCGCCTCCGCATCCGTCGTTTCGGCCGCCTGATCCGGGTCAAACCCCACCACGCCAGCCGAGAAGCTCACCGGCAGGGCCGTGCCGTCCGGCAGTTCGGCGGGCGCCGCCCGCAGCCGATCCAGCCATTTACGGGCTGCGCGCGCGGCCCGCGCCTCGGGCACGTGCGGCAATAGCACTAGGAATTCCTCTCCGCCCCAGCGGCCGAGGATATCCGCCTCGCGAATGTTCGAGCGCAACACCTCGGTGGCGTGCCTGAGCACCGCGTCTCCGGCCGCGTGCCCGTGGGTGTCGTTGACGCGCTTGAAATGGTCGAGATCCAGCAGTGCTATCGAATACGGGAAGCCGTAGCGCCGGGCCTGCGCCAGCCCGTCGTGCAGCAGTTGCTGCATGTGCCGGCGGTTGTAGATACCGGTGAGCGGATCGTGCGTGGCCTCGAAGCGAAGCTTCGCCTTGGCCTCCTTCAGGCGGTTGATCATGCGCAAGATCAGCCGCGCCTCCAACCCGCCGATGACCCCGCCAGCGCCTAGGATCTCCGCCGCCACGTTCTCGACCATCTCGTTGCCGGTGAGGTTGAACGCCACGCAGGGCGCGCTTTGCTTCACCGCCTCGCCAATGTCCTCGTAGGTGGGAATGCCCATTTCGCGGGCCCGAACCATGGCCGGCGCATTCGGGTCGCGGTCGGCCACGCCGACAATCTCGACCAGTTCCTCATCCCGCAGCATCTCGAAGATGGCCAGCCCGCCCTCGCCGCCGCCCAGGATCAGCGCGCGGTGCGGATCTTCCCTCAGCAAGCCCATGACTTCCTCCTCCCGCGAGCCATCATTCCGTCGCGCAACGCGTGCATTGTGGATAGAGTGCCGCGCCCGGACAAGCGCCGGGCAGCATGCGCCAAGGGAGAACACGATGCCGCAGGAACATCTGGACGCCAGGCGAAAAAAGGCGCTCAAGCAGCAGGCGCACCACCTGAAGCCGGTGGTGCGCATCGGCCAGAAGGGCCTCACCGAGGCCGTGGTGGCCGAAACCAACGCCGCGCTCGCCCATCACGAGCTCATCAAGGTGCACATCGCCGCCGGCGACCGGGAGCTGCGCCGCGAAACGGCCGAGCAGCTGGCCCGGGCCTGCGGCGCGCGCCTGGTACACCAGATCGGCAAGGTGTTCGTGCTCTGGCGCGAGAAGGAAGGCGGCGATGCCTGACGACACCGCCCGCATGATTCGCGAGGCGCTGGAAGACGCGCTCGAACCCGTCGAACTGGAGGTCACGGACGATTCCTGGCGACATGCCGGGCATGCCGGCGCGCGCGCCCACGGCGGCGGCCATTTTTCCGTGCGCATCATCAGCGAACGCTTTCGCGGCGCATCGAGGCTGGCGCGCCACCGGATGGTGCATGCAGCGCTCGGCGATGCCTTCCGCGAGCGGATTCACGCGCTGTCCATCACCGCGCTGGCCCCGGGTGAGGACTGAGCGGCCGCTTCATCCCGCGCCTCTTCCTCCTTTTCGCGCCGGAAATCGGCCGCGTAACGCGCAATCATCGCCAGCAGCACCAGCGAATAGACGAAGGTGGACAACAGCACCACGCCGATGACCACGGCCTGGAACATCTCCAGGTGTTCGAACGACGTTGGAATCATGGTCACCATCACGATGGACAGGCCGCCCTTGATGCCGGCAAAGGTCAGCACGCCCCACCAGCGGAAGTTGACGTCGCGCATCTTGTCCGTCTGGTTGGTGATGATAGCGAACTTGGCCATCATCACGGCGCGGATCACCGTCGTAGCCAGGAACATCACCAGGATCTCCTTCCAGTAGTGCAGCAGCAGCGCCGGCCGGACGATCTCGGCCATGGCCACGAACAGCATCGTGTTCGCCACCAAGGCCAGCAACTGGATGTCCTCCTTGGTGCGAAAGTGCCGCTGCTGCTCGGCCACGGTGACCTTGATCTTGGCCAGCGCCGAGTCAATCAGCCGCCGCGAGGGCCGCTCCTGGGCCGTCTCATGGCGCAGATCCTCCTCCTCGCGGCTTAACCTGCTCTCTCCGTAATCCGTCTCCTTGGTCATCCAGTGATTCACCGTCACGGTGGCGAAGATGCAGGACAGGATGCCCGACAAGTGCATGTGGCTGTGCCCGCCGAAGACGTTGAGCAGCACGTAGAAATGCTCCGCCAGCGCGAACGCGCCATAGCCGGTGAAGATGATGACCATCATCTCGGCGATGCGGTTCTCGGTGGTCTTGAGCGCGGCCAGGCCCACATAGCCGAAGGCCATGCCGAGCGCCGCCGAGCCCAGCACCACGAAGACGCTGATCTCGCCCACGTAGGCAGCCGTGATCTCGCCACCCTCCAGCGCATACAGGCCGATAAACACGAACACGATCAGCGCCGTGGCGTCGTTGAACAGGCTCTCGCCCTCGCACAAAATCTTCAGGCTGTGCGGCAACTCGAAGCGCGAGAAGATGCTGACCACGCTCACCGGGTCGGTGGCCATCACCATCGCAAACAGCACGATGGTCGCCGCCACCGAGAGGTGATACTGGCCGAACAGCCAGTCGCTGAGCAGCACCGCCGTGAGCACCGACAGCGCCACCGTCACCACGGCCAGGTAGAACAAGCTCAGGCCATGCTCCTTCAGCTCCTCCACGCGCAGCTCCATGGAATCGGCGATGAGCAGGATGGGCAGCAGCACCAGCACCAGCTTCGCGAACTGCCCGGCATCGCTGGCGATGCCGATTTCCGGCGCCACGGTGTAAAACACATAGGACAACGCAATCAGCGACAGCGGCGACGGGATGCTGAAGCGATCCTCGATCCTCAGCGCCAAGTACAGGATGGCCGTCACGGCCAGCACGGTTTCAATCATTCACGCCCTCCTGGCATGCGCGGCCCGCCTGCGCCGCGCCGGATGAACAACCGTGAAAAACAAGCAAAAACGGGGCCACAACGCTTCCGTTCTACCCCGCCGGCCCGGATTGTTCATGTGATCGCGGATGGATGGCGCGGGATGCGCGAGGGCGGGGCGCGCATGCAGGCAAGAAGCATGGCCATCCCCATGGTTCGCGGCCGAAGGCGCGCATCCGGCCCGCGCAGACAAGCCAGGCGCCACGAAATGCAGGGATTCAATTTTCAAATGCATTCAATCCGACCCCCCCCC
>JALVTX010000233.1 GCA_027035825.1 Mariprofundaceae bacterium | reverse complement strand
GCCGGCGTGCCGGCCCGCGAGGAGCCCGACGTGCGGCGCATGCTCTGGCGCAAGCTGTTGTGGAACTGCGGCTTCAATGCGCTGACCGCCATCGTGCGCCGGTATGCGCGGGATGTGGCGGCGAACCCGGAAACGCTGGCCATCGTGCGGGCGGCGATGGCCGAAACCATCGCCGTGGCGCGCGCGGAGGGGGTGTCGCTCAGCGAGGAAGACGCCGACAAGCATGTCGCGGTGACGCTGGAGATGGGGCCGGTCAAGACCAGCATGTGGCAGGACGTGGAGCGCGGCCGGCCCACCGAGGTGGACTGGCTCAATGGCTTCGTGGCCCGCCGCGCCGCCGAACACGGGCTCGACGCCCCGGTCAATCGCATGCTGACGGCGATGGTGCATGCCATCTAGGGCCTGTTCATGCTTGTTTGGATGGCGGCGACTTCGGCCATGATTTCGATCTCGCAAGGCATCGCGCGCGTGGCGTGCCCTCTGCGGCACGCGAGCAAGCGATAACGCCGCGAGGCGGAATCATGGCCAAGTCCCTCCGGGCTGCGCCCGAAAATGCGTCCACTCGGCGTTGCTCGGCTTGCGCATGGCCCCACCATGCGCCGCGCCTCGCGCCTTGATTGTTCCCGATTGGGGCCGCATTTCGGGCGGCAGCGACGCCGTCCAAACAAGCATGAACAGGCCCTCGGGCGAAGTTCGTGGTTGACCGGCGGCGGGGGGCTTTGCTAGAAATCGCGCCCCTCGCGATGGCGGGGCCATTACCAGTTTCGGGCGATTAGCTCAGCGGGAGAGCACTGCCTTCACACGGCAGGGGTCGCTGGTTCAATCCCAGCATCGCCCACCATCTTAACTCTTTGAAAACAAAGAGAAAATGACAAGCAGAAAGCCGCCCGAGAGGGCGGCTTTCTTGCGTCTGTGCCCAAATTGTGCCCAACCTGTGCCCAAAAAAACGCGTGACCCCTGTCATCAATGGCAAGGGGTCGCGATTTTTGACCACTGCCTGAGTTGCTGGTGAAGGATAATGAACGGGCGTGATTCTACTCCCTGATTGATGTGCCAGTACCACATCCCGATCAAGGTGCCTGCTTCAGATTTTTGTCGGGAACGTATTCAACAATCTGGTCAATCGAACAATCAAAGAACGCGCAAAGCTTGTCGAGGTTATCGGTCGTGGTGTTGTACCCGCGTTGATTGGCGATCTTTGAAAGTGTCGTTCGGTGAATCCCTGTAGATTTGGCAATCTCTTCCATCGTAACGCGCTTGCCGGTCTGAAATTCTCGCTCGGCGATCAGTTCCTTAAGTCGAAAGCGAAGCATGGCCACCCCTCCAAGGCTTGAAGCTGAACCATAAAAGCTTGAACCCTCTGCAAAATCCAATGGGGTTTTGCAGAGGGTTCAAAGTATGACTCTTCGACCTCCACCGTGCCGCCGAAGGGCGATTGCTCTTCGCAGTACTCGGCCAAGCGCACCCGTATGGCCTTCAGGTAGCGGTTCACGGTGTTGCGATTCAGGCCGCTCAATTCAGCGATCTGTCCGGCCGTCAGATCTAGCGCGAACAGGCATCAGCTGCCGAAATTTGGCCTCCGAAATCTTTGAACGGTGCGCGTATCGATTCTTCCTTGTCATACAACAGGTTACGCTCCTTTCGCGAACCTGTTCTAGTCAAGCCCCTTCTAAAATCAAGGCGCACTTGGACCGCATCAATCATTTCGTCATGAAGCAGGCGGGCTGATCGCGTTCAGCCCGCCAGTTCGGGCGCCATCGCCGCGCGCAGTTTCTTGATGGCGCGGTTTTCGAGCTGGCGCACGCGCTCGATGGACACGCCCAGCTCCTCGGAGAGGCTCTTGAGCGTGGCCGGCTCCTCCGCCAGCTGTCGTTTCTCGATGATGAGCCGGTCGCGCTCCGGCAGCTCCGCCAGCGCCCGTTCCAGCGCCTGCTTGCGGCGCGTTTCCCAGTCGCGGTTGAGCACCTCCTCCTCCGGCGTGGCGTCCGGCGCCGGCAGGGCCACCACCAGCGGCGGGCCGTCCTCGCTTTCGGCGTCCAGCGACACATCGCGCTGCAAAAAGGCGTTGGCCACGTTCTGAAACTCGCGGGCGGACACGCCGTATTCCCGGGCCACTTCCTCGTCCAGCCGTCCCTCGATGGCGGCGATGGCGTGTCGGGCCTTCTGCAGGCCGGCGAAGATGCGCCGCTGGAGCTTGTTCGTACCGATCTTGACGATGCTCCAGTTGCGCAGGATGTAGTCGTGGATGGCCGCGCGCACCCACCACGAGGCATAGGTCATCAGCCGGAAGCCGCGGTCGGGGTCGAAGCGCTTGACCGCCTGCATGAGCCCGATCGTGCCTTCCTGGATGAGGTCCATCTCCGGCAGGCCGAAATGCCGGTATTCGCGGGCGATGGCGGCCACCGCGTGCAGGTTGCCCATGACCAGCCGCTGGGCGGCGGAGAAATCCCGCTCCTCGCGCCACTTGCGGGTGAGCTCCTGCTCCTCCTCGCGCGTGAGCTTGGGGATGCGGCGCAGCTCCCGATACCACAGGTCGAGGCTGGAGAGTTCGCCGCGCTGGTAGGGGACGAGGCCGGTTCTGGATTCTTCGGGCAGGGCCAGTGCGTTCGAGTCGGTCATCTTCTCGATGATAGGGTCGGGCGCGGGGCTTTACAAGCCGGCCGGCAAGGCAAGGCTTGGCGGCATGGAAACGCAAGGCCGGGACGGGCGCGTGGCGGTGGCGCTGGTGCACCATCCGGTGCTGAACCGCAAGGGCGAGAATGCCACCACGGCGGTGACGCCCATGGACGTGCACGACTTCGCCCGCACCTGCGCCTTCTACGATGTCGCGCCGGTGTATTTCGTGCATCCGGCGCCGGCCATGCGCGCGATGGTGGACGAGATCGCCGGCTACTGGCGCGAGGGCGAGGGCGGCCGGCGCAACCCGGGGCGCAAGGCGGTGCTGGAGCGCATCCGTCTGCGCGCCTCGCTGGAGGACGTGCTGACGGAGGCAGACTGGCGGCTGTGGTACACCTCGGCCAGCCCGCCGGAGCGGGAGGCGGTGGTTGCGCCGGCGGAGCTGCGCCGCCAGCCGGGGCCGCACCTCATCGTGTTCGGCACCGGGTGGGGGCTGGACGCGGCGCGGCTGCCGCCGCCAAATGGGTGGTTGTCACCCATCGCCGGCATCGGTATGGTTCGCCACCTTTCGGTGCGGGCGGCCTTGGCCATCTATCGGATCGGCTGACCCGCGAGGCCATATAAAGAATCAGTTGACGGCCCGCCATTCCGAGCTCTGAGCGAGAAGAAGCGGGCCAGCCAGTGTTGGAGGCGGCAATGCGTGCGTTGGACGATGTGACCCGGGATCAGTTGCGCGACGACATCCCCGAATTCCGCGAGGGCGACACCGTGCGGGTGAACGTCCGCGTGGTGGACTTCAAGGAAACCAAGAAGGGCCTGGAGCGCCGCGAGCGCCTGCAAGCCTTCGAGGGCGTGGTCATCGCCCGCCACAACAACGGCATTTCCAGCACCTTCACCGTGCGCAAGATTTCCAACGGCGTGGGCGTGGAGCGCGTGTTCCCGCTGCATTCGCCGATGCTGGAGAGCATCAAGCTGGTGCGTCGCGGTCGCGTTCGCCGCGCCAAGCTGTATTATCTGCGCGCCCTGCGCGGCAAGGCGGCCCGCATCCGCGAGCGCCGCGTCTGACGCGCTTGTTGCGTCGCGCGTTCAAGCAGGGAGCCCACGGTGGCTCCCTTGCTGTTTGAAGACCACCAAGGAGTTTGTCCATGTCCAGTCGTTCCGATTTCTTCCAGGCCCCGCTGGCCGATGCGCCGGTGGCCGAGGCCATCGCGGCGGAGCTGGATCGCCAGCAGCACACGCTGGAGCTGATCGCCAGCGAGAATATCGTCTCCCGCGCCGTGCTCGAGGCCCAAGGCTCGGTGCTCACGAACAAGTATGCCGAGGGCTATCCGGGGCGGCGCTACTACGGCGGTTGCGAGCACGTGGACAAGGTGGAAGTGCTGGCGCAGGAGCGCGCACGGGAGCTGTTCGGCATGAAGCACGCGAACGTGCAGCCGCACTCCGGTTCGCAGGCGAACATGGCGGTGTACATGGCGCTGCTCCAGCCCGGCGACACCATCATGGGCATGGACTTGTCGCACGGCGGGCACCTGACCCACGGCTCGCCGGTGAACTTCTCCGGCCGGCTGTACAATGTCGTGGCCTACGGCGTGCGCGAGGATGACGAGCGCATTGACTACGACGCGATGGAGCAGATGGCGCGCGAGCACCGGCCGAAGATCATCATCGGCGGCGCCTCGGCCTATGAGCGGGAGATCGATTTCGCCCGCATGCGCGCCATCGCCGACGAGGTGGGAGCCTGGCTGGTGGTGGACATGGCCCACTACGCGGGGCTGATCGCCGCCGGCGTTTATCCCGGGCCGATGGAGCATGCGCACGTGGTGACGACGACGACGCACAAGACGCTGCGCGGCCCCCGCGGCGGCATGATCCTGACCAACGACGACGAGCTGGCGAAGAAGATCAATTCGCGCATCTTCCCCGGCATCCAGGGCGGCCCGCTGATGCATGTCATCGCGGCCAAGGCGGTGGCCTTCGGCGAGGCGCTGGGCGAGGATTTCCGCGCCGATCAGGCGCGGGTGGTGGTCAATGCCCGGGCGATGGCCGAAACGCTGGCGGCGGGCGGCCTGCGCATCGTCTCCGGCGGCACCGATTGCCACATGTTCCGCGTGGACGTGCGCCCGCAGGGGCTGACGGGCAAGGTGGCCGAGGAGGCGCTGGAGGCCGCCGGCATCACCGTGAACAAGAACACCATCCCGTTCGATCCCGAGAGCCCCTTCATCACCAGCGGCATCCGCATCGGCACGGCGGCGATGACCACGCGCGGCATGGGCGAGGAGGAGGCCCGTCTCGTTGGCGAGCTGATCCTGCGCGTGCTGCGCGCGCCCGCGGACGCCTCGGTGCACGGCGAGGTGGCGGCCGAGGTGCGGGCGCTGACGGATCGCTTCCCCATCTACGACCAGGGCTGAGCCCTTCGCGCCATGCACTGCCCGTTCTGCGCCAACGATGACACCCGGGTGGTGGATTCGCGGGTGGTGGAAGGCGGCGCCGCGGTGCGCCGGCGGCGCGAGTGCGAGGTCTGCGGCAAGCGCTTTTC
>JALVTX010000232.1 GCA_027035825.1 Mariprofundaceae bacterium | reverse complement strand
CGAAGCTGCTGGATGTGTCCATCGCCAAGAACGTGGTGCTGAAGTTCCACCTGGCCGAGAACCTGCCGGCGGTGGACGCGGACGCGGCGCAGTTGCAGCAGGTCATCATGAACCTGGTCATCAACGCATCCGAGGCCATCGGCGAGCACAGCGGCGTGATTTCGCTGTCCACTGGCATGATGCACGCGGACGAGGATTACCTGAAGGGCGCCTATGCCGCCGAGGGGCTCAAACCGGGACGCTACGTGTACCTCGAGGTGGCGGACACCGGCTGCGGCATGGACGCCGCGACGCAAAAGCGGCTGTTCGACCCGTTCTTCACCACCAAGTTCACCGGCCGGGGCCTGGGCATGAGCGCGGTGCTGGGCATCGTGCGCGGCCATCACGGGGCCATCAAGGTGTATTCGGAGCCGGGCCAGGGCACGACCTTCAAGGTGCTGCTGCCGGCCTCGGGCGCCAGGGGGGCCAGGGCCGGCGAGCGCGAGGCGTGGGGCGAGTGGTGCGGCGTGGGCGCGGTGCTGGTGGTGGACGACGAGGAAACCATTCGCGAGACGGCCTCGGCGATGCTGGAGGAGATGGGCTTCTCCACGCTGACGGCGGCCGACGGCGAGGAGGGCGTGGCCGTCTATCGCGAGCATCGTGACGACATCGTGGCCGTGCTGCTGGACATGACCATGCCGAAGCTGGACGGCAAGGCCTGTTTTCGGGAGCTCAGGCGGGTCAACCCAGACGTGCGGGTGATTCTCTCCAGCGGCTACAACGAGCAGGACGCGACCAGCCGCTTCGCGGGCCAGGGCCTGGCCGGATTCATCCAGAAGCCCTATGCGCCGGAGGCGCTACGCGAGGCCATGCGCAAGGCGCTGGCGAGCGGGGAGGGCTGAGGTGTTCCCGCTGATGAAGGGGCGGGCCTGCGCCCGCGAACGCGCCACGATGGTGCGCAACGGCCTGGCCATCATGATTCCGCTGGCGTTCGCGTTCGCCCTGCTGGATTTGAATGGCGGCGTGTTCTGGCTGGGGATTCTGGAAGGATTCGTGGCGCTGGGCATGGTGGCGATGTATGCCGGCGTGGAGCGTCACGGCCAGTGGGCGGAGGCGGCGGCGCATCTGGTGACGCTGGGCCTGGCGGCGGTGTTCCTGGGCGCGCTGGCCAGCGGCGGGCTGGTGGGTCTGGGCGGGGTCTGGAGCTGCGGCTTTCCGTTCGTGGCGACGTTCCTCCTGGGCGGCAGGCGCGGCGGCTGGTGGACGCTGGGCTATGGCGCGGCCATGGCGGCGACGCTGGCGGCCAGCGCGCGCGGCCTGCCCGCCGGCATGATGCGGTATGACGCCGATCAGGCGCTGTATCTGCTGGTGGCCTATGCGGCCTTCGGGGGGCTGGCCTGGCTGCAAACGCGGGCGCGCGAGTGCATGGAGCGGGAGTCCCTGCTGTTGCGCGAGGCGTTCGACTACACGCCCATCGCGCTGTTCATCACCGACCGGAACGGGCGCATCACGTACGCCAATCGCGCCTGTGGCGAACTGCACGGGGTGGATCCGGATCGCGTGGTGGGCGAATACGCGGCGCGCATGCGCGGCGGCCGCGAGAACGACGAACTCTTCCAGAGCATCGTGGCGGCGATGGAGGAAGGCCGGCACTGGACGGGCGAGGTTCCGCTGCGGGATGGCCGGACGCTGGTGCGGCGCACGGTGTCGCCGGTGTATGACGGCGAGGGACGGCTGACCCACCACATCTGCGTGGACGAGGACATCACCGGCGAGCGCGAGCGCCAGGAAGCCGCCGAGCGCACCCAGCGGCTGGAGAGCCTGGGCATGCTGGCCGGCGGCGTGGCGCACGATTTCAACAACATGCTGGCCGGCATCGTCGGCAGCGCCGAGTTGCTGGAAATGGACGACGGGTTGGGCGAGGAGCACAAGTCGCTGGCGCGGGACATCCTGCGCATCGGGGATCGGGCGGCGGAAGTCTGCAAGCAGCTTCTGGCCTATGCCGGCCGCCGGCAATACGCGCTCGACGACCTGGACATCAACGCCATGGTGCGCGACATGGGCGAACTCATCGAGACCTCCGCCGGCCACCGCGCGCGCGTGCTTATGGAGTTGGCCGATGATTTGCCCGCCGTGCGCGCCAATCGCGGGCGCATCCAGCAGGTGGTGCTGAACTTCGTGGTCAACGCGGCGCAGGCGATGGAGGCAGGGCGAAGGGGCGAAATCGCGCTCCGCACGCGGGTGGTGGAGGCCGACCGCGCCATGCTGGACGCCTGCCTTGAAGGACGGGGGCTGCCGGAGGGGCGGTACGTGTCCGTGTGCGTGCGCGACAATGGCGTCGGCATGGACGAGGCGACGCTGGCGCGTATCTTCGATCCCTTCTTCACCACCAAGGAGGACGGCACGGGGCTGGGGCTTTCCGCCGTGCTGGGCATCGTGCGCTCGCATGACGGATGCGTGCGCGTGGAAAGCGCGCCCGGCCAGGGCAGCGCGTTCGAGGTGCTGCTGCCGGCGAAGGAAGGCCGGGCGGAAACGGCGCCCGAGAAGCGGACGCTGGCGAAGACGCGTCCCTTCGCGGGGCGCGCGGCGCTGGTGGTGGATGATGACGAGCATGTGCGCCGGGTGGCCCGCAGGCTGCTTGAGGGGCTGGGCATGACGGTGACGGATGCCGCGGACGGCGAGGAGGGCGTGGAGCGGTTCCGGAAGGCCAAGGCGACGCTGGATGTGGTGCTGATGGATATTTCCATGCCCGGCATGGACGGGCTGGAGGCCATGCGTCGCATGCGGGAGATACATGCCGGGACGCCCGTGGCGCTGATGTCCGGCTACAGCGACCAGCGGTTGCCACCCCCCGGCGAGGGCGGGCCCGACGCCTTCGTGGCGAAGCCCTTTTACGCGGCGGCGCTCGTGGAGGCGCTGTCGCCATTGCTGGGCGGCGGCGCTTGAGCGCCGGCGCGGTCGCGGGCGTTCGCGTGAGCGATTTCCGGTGAAACCCTTGCCATGAAACTCTCCGATTTCGATTACGAGTTGCCGGAGGAGCGCATTGCCCGCCGCCCGCCCGCCGAGCGGACGGCGGCGCGGCTCTTGGAGCTGGCCGGCGACGACTTCGTGGATCGCACGGTGCGAGAGCTGCCGGCGCTGGTGCGCCCCGGCGACGTGTGGGTCGTCAACGACACGCGCGTGATTCCGGCGCGGCTTCTGGGCCGCAAGGAAAGCGGTGGCCGGGTGGAGTTGCTGCTATTGGAACCCATGGGCGAACCCGCCGGCGAGGCGAACGTGTGGCGGGCCTGGGGGCGGGCGAACAAGCCGCTGAAGCCGGGGACGCGCATCGGGATCGCGGACGATTTCACGGCCGAGGTGCTGGCGCGCGAGGGCAAGGACGTGCGCGTGCGCCTGCATGCGCCGGACGTGGCCACGGCCATCGAGCGGTACGGCCACATGCCGCTGCCGCCCTACATCGACCGACCGGACACCGAGGAAGACCGGGCGCGCTACCAGACGGTGTTCGCGCGTCATCCCGGCGCGGTGGCGGCGCCCACGGCCGGCCTGCATCTGACCCGGGAGCTGATGCGGGCGATGGAAGATGCCGGCGCTCGCTTCGCGCGGGTGACGCTGCACGTGGGGCCGGGCACGTTCCAGCCGGTGCAGGTGGAGCGGGTGTCCGAGCACGTGATGCATGCCGAGCGCTACGCGGTGCCGGCGGAGACGGCCAGGCTGGTGAACGACGCGCGGAAGCAGGGGGCGCGCATCGTGGCCGTGGGCACCACCAGCCTGCGCACGCTGGAGGCCGCCGGCGCGGGCGGCCGGCTGCAAGCGGGCGAGGGGCGCACGGATTTGTTCATTACGCCGGGCTATCGCTTCCGCGTCGTGGACGCGCTGCTCACCAACTTCCACCTGCCGCGCTCGACGCTCTTGATGCTGGTGGCGGCGCTGGCCGGGCGCGAGCGCGTGCTGGCGGCCTACCGCCACGCGATTGCGGCCGGCTATCGCTTCTATTCCTACGGGGACGCGATGTTCGTATCACGCCGCTGAAGCGAGCAAGCGCGGCGGGGTTTCATGCCGCGGCCGAATGTGGGAACATCCGGCCCGCGCCTCGGGCAGTGCGCGACAGGCTACATGAGGGAGGTTTCGGACACATGAACACGGCGGGGATGGACGTTTTCTTTCTGACCATGGGCGCGGCCATGGTGCTGGCGATGCATGCCGGCTTCGCCTTTCTGGAGGCGGGCACGGTGCGCAAGAAGAACCAGGTCAACGCGATGGTGCGGGTGATCTCGGATTTCGGTTTTTCGACCATCGCCTATTTCTTCGTCGGCTTCGGCATCGCCTATGGCACCTCGTTCCTGGCGCCGGTGCCGGAGCTGATGAAGCTGGGCGGCAAGGGCAACGCCTATGAGCTGGTGCATTTCTTCTTCCTGCTGACCTTCGCGGCGGCGGTGCCGGCCATCATCTCCGGCGGCGTCACCGAGCGCATCCGCTTCTGGCCGAACGCGCTGGCGACCGCCATCCTGGTGGGGCTGGTCTATCCCTTCTTCGAGGGGCTCATCTGGGGCGGCCAGCATGGCTACCAGGCATGGCTGGAGCGGGCCTTCGGCGCGCAGTTCCACGATTTCGCTGGATCGGTGGTGGTGCACGCGATGGGCGGATTCCTGGCCTTGGGCGCGGTGGTGATGCTGGGCGCGCGCAAGGGTCGCTACGGCGCGGACGGGCGCGTGCACGCGATCCTGCCGTCGAACATCCCCTACCTGGCGCTTGGATCGTGGATTCTGTGCGTGGGCTGGTTCGGCTTCAACGTGATGAGCGCCGGCACGGCCGATGCGGCCTCGGGCCTGGTGGCCGCCAACTCGCTCCTGGCCATGGTCGGCGGCATGATTTCGGCGCTCGTCGTGGGGCGCAACGACCCGGGCTTCGTGCACAACGGCGCGCTGGCCGGGCTGGTGGCCGTCTGCGCTGGTTCCGACGTGATGCACCCGGTGGGCGCGCTGGTCGTGGGCGGCGTGGCCGGCATTATCTTCGTGTTCGGCTTCACGCTCATCCAGAACCGCCTGAAGATTGACGACGTCTTGGGCGTGGTGCCGCTGCACGGCGTGTGCGGCGCCTGGGGCGGCGTGGCGGCCGGCATCTTCGGCCTGACCTCGATGGGCGGCGCCGGCGGCGTCACCTTCATGGCGCAGCTCGTGGGCACCCTCACCGGCGTGGCCATCGCCGTTGTGGCGGGCTTCGCGGTCTATGGCGCGATTCGCGCCAGCATCGGCCTGCGGCTCTCCGAGGAGGAGGAGTTCGAGGGCGCGGACCTGGCCGTGCACAAGGTGG
>JALVTX010000231.1 GCA_027035825.1 Mariprofundaceae bacterium | reverse complement strand
ATGCGCGTCTGATCCTCGCGGATGTACACCCACAGCCCGGCCTTGTTGTACAGGCCCTGGAAGATCATCAGCGAGGTGACGGCCCAGGCGACCCAGAAAACGAGCGTCTTCAGCCCCCGTTGATCGAGTGCGTTGGAAACGCCGGTCGCCATCGTCGTGCCCCCTCGGTGAATCAGTCGGTCTGGATCAGCGGCGGGTTCATGTCCGCCGGCGGCGCCATGCCCAGCATCACGAAGAGCGTGGCCGCCAGATGCGACAGGCCGGGCGTGCGCTGCACGTCGTCGTCCGGCCCGGGCTGGCGCAGATGGTAGCCGCCGTCCCATTCGGCATCAAAGAGGATGCACGGCACCGGATTGGTGGAATGCCGCGTGCAGGGCTCATCGCCGTGGTCGGTGTGCACCAGCATTTCCTCGGCATTGCCGTGATCGGCGGTGATGAGCGCGGTTCCTCCGGCCCGCTCCAGCGCCGCCACGATGCGTCCGATGGCGGCGTCCACGGCCTCGACGGCGCGCACGGCGGCGTCCAGCCTGCCGCAGTGGCCCACCATGTCCGCGTTGGCGAAGTTGATGAGGCCAAAGCCGTATTCGCCGGACTCGATGAGCTCCACGGCCCGGGCCGCGATCTCCGGCGCCTTCATCTCGGGCGCGTCGGCGAAGCTCACGCCCTTGTCGGACGGAATCAGGATGTAGTCCTCCATCGCCGGATCCAGCGGCTCGCGTCGGCCGCCGTTGAAAAAGAAGGTGACGTGCGGGAACTTCTGGGTTTCCGTCAGCCGGAACTGGCGGATGCCGGCCCTGAGGATGCGCTCGCCGAAGGCGTTCTCGACCACGGTCGGCCCCATCACCTGCAAGCGCGGCAGGTTCCGATCCTCGTCATAGACCATCATGCCGGCATACAGCACGTCCGGCCGCTCGCCGCGGTCAAAGCCGTCGAAATCATCCAGTTCGAAGGCCTCGGTGATCTCGATGGCGCGGTCGCCGCGGAAGTTCATCATCAGCACCGCGTCGCCATCCCGCATCGGCCCCACGGGGTCGCCATGGTCATCCACCAGCACGAAGGGCGGCATGTCCTGATCCACGAGTCCCGGCGTTTCGGCGCGGAAGTGCTCGATGCCTTGAATGGCCGAACGAAAGGCGTGCGGCGCGCGGCCATGCACATGCGCTTCCCAGCCGGCTTGCACCTTGCGCCAGTCGTGGTCGCGATCCATGGTGATGACCTCGCGCCCGCCGGCGGAAGCGATGCGGTAGTCGCGACCTCCCCTGGCATTGATGTCGGCGAACAGCGCCTCGACGCGAGCCACGTAGTCCTGCGCCGTCTGGATGCCGACATCGCGGCCGTCGAAGAGCGCATGCAGCCTGAGCCGCGCCACGCCGCGCGCGTCCGCATGGCGGATCACGGCCAGGAAATGCTCGATGTGCGAATGCACGTTGCCGTCCGAGAGCAGGCCCAGCAGGTGCAGCGTCGAGCCATGCTCCAGCACGTGCCCGATGATCTCGTTCAACACCGGGGATTCGAAGAAACTGCCGTCGGCGATGGCCTTGGTGATGCGCGTCGGCCCCTGGTCGAGGATGCGCCCCGCGCCCATCGTCAGGTGGCCCACCTCGGAACCGCCGAGATCCTTCTCCGAGCTCAGGCCCACGTAGGGACCATGCGTCAGCAGTTGCGTGTGGGGAAAGTCGCGCCACAGGCGGTCGAATACCGGCGTGTTCGCCTGGGCGATGGCGTCCTCCGGGCCGCCCGTGCCGATGCCCCAGCCGTCCATGATGATGAGCAGCGCCGGACGGCGGCCATCGAAATGGCGGATGACGGGCGCCAGCGCGGCGGAAGATTCGGACGTGTCGGATGGAAGGCGCGATTCATTCATCGCGGCGCATGGTAGCGCAAAGCCCGCGCCCCCGCATGCGTCAATTCCCGCCGCTCAGACTGCCATGAGTCTAGACCGCCACGAATAACCGGGGCCACAAAAAACCGGGCCCCGAAGGGCCCGGCATCCAACGAAACAGGCCGGCCAGGCAGGCCGGCGTTCACCTGTCAGTCGAAGTGGCGCGAGGAATCGGCCATGCTGGACAGCGCCAGCGACAGCACCACGCCCAAGGCGACGAACAGAGTGAACGCGAACAAAAAGGTCTGAACATGCATGTTGGTTAACCCTCCCGATTTGATCCGGGCCGGCAGGCCAACGCCCGCGACCCATGGTGTGCACATGGCGCACCTTAGCCCGCCTCCAGCCGCCGCGCAAGCGGGAATCCGGCGGCAATGGACGCCCGGACTTGCCTTGGGCCGGCCATCTGCCATCCTGCGCCGCCATGTCCGCCCTGAGCTTCGAGATTCTGGCCCGCGACCCGACCAGCCATGCCCGCCGCGGCCGGCTGCGCCTGCCGCACGGCGAGGTGGAGACGCCGGTGTTCATGCCGGTGGGCACGCAGGCCACGGTCAAGGCCATGACGCCGCACGAGCTGGAGGATATCGGCGCGCAAATCATCCTCGGCAACACCTACCACCTGATGCTGCGCCCGGGCGCCGGGCTCATCGCCCGCCTGGGCGGCCTGCACCGCTTCATGGGCTGGCGGCGACCCATCCTCACCGATTCGGGCGGCTTCCAGGTGTGGTCGCTGGGCGATCTGCGCAAGATCGAGGAGCACGGCGTGCGCTTCCGCTCGCATGTTGACGGCGCCGAGGTCTTTCTGGGGCCGCGCGAGAGCATGGAGATTCAGCGCATGCTGGGCAGCGACATCGTGATGGCCTTCGACGAATGCACCCCCTGGCCGGCCAGCCGCGACGAGGCGCGCGCCTCGATGGAGCTTTCGATGCGCTGGGCGCGCGAATGCCGCGAGCACCTGCCGCCGAACAAGGCGCAGGCGCTGTTCGGCATCGTGCAGGGGGGCATGTATCCCGACCTGCGACTGGAATCGCTGGAGCGACTGATGGATATCGGCTTCGAGGGCATCGCCATCGGCGGCCTGTCCGTCGGCGAGCCGAAGGAGGAGATGCTGGCCATGCTCGATGCGCTGGCCGATCACCTGCCGCCGGCGCAGCCGCACTACCTGATGGGCGTGGGCACGCCGGCCGACCTCATCGAGGGCATCCATCGCGGCGTGGACATGTTCGACTGCGTGATGCCCACGCGCAACGCCCGCAACGGCACGCTGTTCACCGATGACGGCCCCATCCACATCAAGCAGGCCCGCTTCCGCGACGACCCGCGGCCGGTGATGGAGAACTGCGAATGCTACGCCTGCCGGCACTTTTCCCGCGCCTACCTGCGCCATCTCTACGTGGCGCGCGAGATTCTGAGCCCGAGGTTGAACACCATCCACAATCTCCACTACTATTGCGCGCTCATGCGCCGGGCCCGCGCCGCCATCGAACAGGGAACATGGGCCGATTTCCGAGCCCGGTTCCTGCGCAACTATCTGGGACATCAGGAGACAGACGAATGAATCGCAACCATCTTCGCAAGACACGCCTCATGCTGGGCGCGCTGGGCGGGCTTGCCGCGCCGCGGATCGCGCTGGCCGCGGGCGGCGCCCCGGCCGGGCAGGGCCTGGCCTCGTTCGTGCCGCTGATCCTGGTCATCCTGATTTTCTACTTCCTGTTGATCCGCCCGCAGCAGAAGCGCATGAAGGCGCATCAGACCATGATTTCCGAGCTGAAGAAGGGCGACCGCGTGGTCACCGCCGGCGGCATCATCGGCAAGGTGACGGACGTGGACGAGGACACGCTGAAGGTGGAGATCGCCGACAAGGTGCGCGTCACCGTCAAGCGCGACACCATCGCCAGCCTCGCCGACTGACCCGACCGCCAGCCCAAGGATAAACCCCCATGCACGCCTACCCCCGCTGGAAACTCTGGCTGATCCTGGTCGTCCTCGTCGTTTCGACGATGGCCAGCCTGCCCAACGTGATGACGCCGCCGGCGTGGTGGCCATCGGCCTTCAGCAAGCCGCTGAACCTGGGCCTCGACCTGAAGGGCGGCGTGCACCTGGTGCTGGACGTGGACGTGGACAAGGCCGTCGAACGCTCGGTGGAAGAGGACGTGGACACGGTGCGCCACGCGCTGCGCAAGGCGCGCATCCGCTACCGCAAGCTGGACGCCAAGGGCCAGACGCTGACTGTCGTCATCAAGCGGCCGGAGGAAGCCGACGCGGCGCGCAAGCTGCTGGAGAAGGAACTGCCCAGCTACACGCTTGCCGACAAGGGCCAGGGGCGCTTCGAGCTGAAACTGAAGCCGAAGGAGGCGCGGGACATCCGCAAGTTCGCGGTGGATCAGGCCATCGAGGTGGTGCGCACCCGCATTGACGCCCTGGGCACGACCGAGCCCGTCATCGTCAAGCAGGGCGCGCGCCGCATCCTGGTGCAGATTCCTGGCTACGAGGACACGGCCCGCGCCAAGAGCCTGATCGGCCGCACCGCGCAGCTGGAGTTCAAGCTGGTGGACGAGAAGGGCGACCTGCAAAAGGCGCTGGCCGGCCAGGTTCCGCCCGGCGACATCATCATGTATGGCCCCGAGGTCAAGCGCGGCGGCAAGAGCTTCCGCCAGCCCTACCTGCTCAAGCGGCGCACCGAGCTGTCGGGCAGCGAAGTGGCCGACGCCCGCGTCTCGATTGATTCCCGCTTCAACGAGTACGCAGTGACGCTCAAGTTCAACAGCAAGGGCGCTCGCAAGTTCGACAAGCTGACCAAGGCGCACGTCGGCGAGCGCTTCGCCATCATTCTCGAGGGCGTGGTGCAGTCCGCGCCAGTCATCCGCGAGCGCATCTCCGGCGGCCGGGCGCAGATCACCGGCAGCTTCACGCCGCAGGAGGCGCACGACCTGGCCATCGTGCTGCGCGCCGGGGCCCTGCCGGCGCCGGTCAAGGTGGTGGAGGAGCGCTCCATCGGCCCGAGCCTCGGCAAGGACTCGGTCGAGCAGGGCATGAACTCCATCATCATCGGCGGCATCCTGGTGCTGGTGTTCATGGCCATCTATTACCGCGCCTTCGGCCTCGTGGCCGATCTCGCGCTGGCCTTCAACATGCTGCTCATCGTGGCCGCGATGAGCATGATCGGCGCCACGCTGACATTGCCCGGCATGGCCGGCATCGTGCTGACCATCGGCATGGCCGTGGACGCGAACGTGCTCATCTTCGAGCGCATTCGCGAGGAGCTGCACCTGGGCAAGACGCCGTTGGCGGCCATCGACGGCGGCTACGACAAGGCCTTCACCACCATCGTGGACGCCAACATCACGACGCTGATCGCCGCCATCGTGCTGTTCCAGTTCGGCAGCGGGCCGGTCAAGGGCTTCGCGGTGA
>JALVTX010000230.1 GCA_027035825.1 Mariprofundaceae bacterium | reverse complement strand
TCAATCCGGGAGGATATCAGCGATTCAGCACGTCGTCGCGGGTGGATTCCGCAATGTCGATCACGGTCTGGATCATGTCCTCGCCAACGCCCAGCTCGGCCAGCGTCGAACGCAGGTGCATCAGGATATGATCGAAATGCGAGTCGTCCAGACCCCGCTCCACCAGATGCTTGTGGCCCTCGCGCATGTCCTTGCCGGTGTAGCGATTCGGGCCGCCGAACACCATGGTGAGGAACGCCTTCTGCTTGGCGGCCTGCTTCTCCATGTCCACGCCCTCGAAGAACGGCGAAACATACGGATCGTTCAGCACCCGCCGGTAGAAGATGTCCACCGCGGCATCGATGGCGGCGTCGCCGCCCAGCAGCTCATAGACCGTCTTGTTGCCGCCGGACGAGCCCCCGGACGAGGAGCCGCCGCCGGCCGGCGCCTGGCCGGGCTCCACGCGGGAAGCGTCGGCCACGCCGGCGAGGAACAGCGACAGCACCACGCCCGTCGCCACGAACACGACGAACGCGAAGAGAAAGGTTGCGACATGCATGGGGCGGCTCCTAGCGATCCAGCACGTCGTCGCGGGTGGATTCGGCGACGTCGGCGACGGTCTTGATGAGTTCCGGCGCCACGCCCAGCTCCGCCAGCGTCGAGCGCAGGTGGCAGACGATGTGATCGAAATGGGAGTCGTTCAGGCCCATTTCATGCACCAGATGCTTGTGGCCCTCGCGCATGTCCTTGCCGGTGTAGTTGTTCGGGCCGCCGGTCACCATGGTCAGGAACGCCTTCTGCTTGGCGGCCTGCTTCTCCATGTCCACGCCCTCGAAGAAGCGGCTGACATACGGATCGTTCAGCACCCGGCGATAGAACACGTCCACCGCGGCGTTGATGGCGGCCTCGCCGCCCAGTTGCTCATATACCGTGCTCATGGGTTATTCCCTCCTGTGTCGGAATGTGGCAATACTCATAAAAGGAGTATTGATGCCGAAACTTTACACCGGTAAGATACCTTGTCAATAATTCATTCATCGCCATTGACACGGGGAAGGAAGGGCCGTCATGGAACTGACCAAGTACACCGACTACAGCCTGCGCATCCTGATCTACCTGGGGCTGAACAACGATCGGCTGGTCACCATTGACGAGGTGTCCGAGGCCTATGGCATCTCCCGCAACCATGTGGCCAAGGCGGTTTATCACCTGTCGCAAATGGGGATGATACTGACCTCGCGCGGGCGGGGCGGCGGCATGCGGCTGGCCCGCCCGCCGGAGGACATCAACATCGGCGCACTGGTGCGCCAGACCGAGCCGCACATGAACATGCTGGAGTGCTTTGACGCGGATCTCAACACCTGCCCGCTGATTGACGCCTGCCGGCTGAAGTCTCTCATCAAGAAGGCCAAGCGCGCCTTCCTGGCGGTGCTGGACGAATGCACGCTGGCGGACATGCTGGGCAGTCGCGCGCCGCGCATGGCGCACCTGCTCACCATCCGGAACGCCGGGGAAGAAACGCCGCAACAGGTGTCCTGAGCCGCCGCTTCGGATACAATCCGGCTCTTCGCGACGGGGGCATTTCGCGCGCCCTCGCCAACGCCATGCACGACAGGGGTCGCATCATGTCTGGATTCGCCGAACGGATTCCCGCCCGATTCTGGGGGTTGGCCTCGCTGGTGCTGGTCGCGCTGGCCTGGCTGGCCATGTTCCGCTACGACGACTACGGCATTGACGAAGGCGCGGCGCGGGCGCTGCTGCTGAACTGGGCCATCGTGGATCAGATCGCGCACCCGGTGGCGTTTGCCGGCGCGCCGGACCTGCGGGCATTCCTCTTCGCCATCCTGGACATCCACTGGGCCGGCAATCTCATCGCGGCCAAGGTGCTGACCCTGTTCGTGATGCTGGGCGTGGGGCTGGCGCTGCACGACTGGGCCAGCAAGCGCCTCGGCCCCGAAGTGGCGCTCATCGGCACGGGCCTGCTGCTCATCGCGCCCGTCACCGTCATGCAGGTGGATGCCATCGGCAAGGGGCCGTACCTGCTGCTGGCCTTGTGGATGGGCTGCGTCTTCGAGGCGCGCTATCGGGACAACGCGCGCGACATTCCCGGCGACTACTTCCTCACCCTGCTCGCCGCCGCGCTCGCCGCGAGCCTGCATCCGGCGGGCCTGGCCCTGCCCGCGGCCATCGCCTGGAAGCACCGCAAGCAGGCCAGGGAAAAAAAGTCCCGTAACCTGCTCATCGGCCTGGCCATCGTCGCCATCCTCTTTCCCGTCATCCGCTGGGGCTGGCCGGAACTGAACTGGCTGGGCAACCCCCTGCAACCGCTGGGCGACATCCTCACCGGCCCGCGCTACGAAACCCTCAAGCCTTCCTGGGCGCCCGGCCTGTTCGCGGCGGGCCTCATGCTGGTCGTGGCCGCGCTCAGCCTGCGCAAGCTGGCGGACTCCGTGTTCAGCCTGTCGCTGGCGCTGGCCGTGCTCATCGGCTTCGCCGCCCCGGACGGCGGCTGGGCGCTGGCGGCGCTGGCGCTGACGCTTTATTACGGCGCGGACCTGGCCATCCAGCTCAACCGCCGCCTTCGCTTCGGCCACGGCCTGCTCGGCGAGCGCGGCATCGTGATCGCGCTCATCATGCTCACGGCCACCACCTTCATGATTGCCGACAAGCATGTTCGCTACGTTGCGCGTCACGACATCTATTCCCCGACCGATGCGCTCATCAAGCGCCTGGCCGAGGAGGCCGCCGACCCGAACCAGCCGTTCCGCGCCGCCAGCCAGTGGCCCGGGCGCACGATGCTCGCCATCAAGCGCGAAACCTTCCCGCTGCCGCCGGTCGCCAAGTCGCCGGAGGCGCTGGCCAGGAGCATTCGCGGCATCACGCACATCGCCTTTGATTACCGGGCCCGGCGCAACCGGAAGCTCGCCCGCCAGGTGGCGCTCCTCAGCGCCCGGTTGGAAACCATCGCGGTGCTCCCCGGCGGCGTCATCCTCAAGGCGCGCACAGCCCGCGCGAAACAACACCCGCACCCCACCAGGTAGGTCGCCAGAGGGTTGATAACCACCAAGTCACCAAGCACACAAAGGAAAGGGCATGGGATTTCTTTGTGTCTTCGTGCCTTGGTGGTTTATCGGCTCTTTTCCTCGGGCTGAAGCCCGACCCAGGAGGCGGCTGCCGTAGGTCACGCTTCAGCGTGACAGCAAACGCACCCTCAGCTACGCCACAAAGGCACAAAGAACGCCAAGGATGGCAGCATTTTTTTCTTTGTGCCATTGGCGCCTTGGCGGTTCCAGCGGAATGCGGCGCGAGTCACATGCGCCTTCATCTGCCCGCTGCATGAAAAAGGGCGGGGATTGCTCCCCGCCCTCGATTCATGCCTCGAAGGCTTCGGTCAGAAGCGCTCGCGGGACGGCGGCACCGGGTTGTTCGGCGTCTCCGGCATCGCCGAAGTCAGGTAAGCGGCCAGGTTCTTGATATCCTCATCTGTCAAGTGACCCGCCACCTTGCGCATCATACCCAGCGGGTCATTGTAGCGCGCGGTTTCCTTGTCGTAGTTCGGCTGCGAGCCCTCCTTGAAGGCCTCCAGCTCATGCTTCAGATACTTGTAGCGCTGGCCCTGAATGGCCGGGAAGATCTTGCCGGCGCTGCGACCGTGGTAGGAATGGCAGCTCTTGCAGGCCGGAATGCCGCGATCACCCGCGCCAAACTCCACGATCATGCGGCCCTTGGCCGTATCGCCCAGATCGCTCACATCCACGTCGTCCGCCTCGGCAAGGCTGCGCAGGTCGGAACCCAGGAACGGCGTCTTCAGCGAGTGCACATAGGCCGCCACGTCGCGGCGATCCTGCTCGGTCAGACCCTTGGCCACGTCGTTCATCGCGCCCAGCGTGTTGTCCACGCGCTTGCCAGTCGCGAAATCCGTGAGCTGCTTGAGAATGTAGGTGTACACCTGATTGGACAGGCGCGGCGTGCCCATGTCGTCGCTACCCGTGCCGTCCTCACCGTGGCACGAGGCGCAGGCGGACACATCGCCCTTGCCGTTCAGAAAAATCTGGCGACCGTGATTCGGATCGCCAATCACTCCTTCCGCCGCCAGCGCGCCGGTCGCCGCGCACATCAGCGCGAACACGCCACCACTGGCCACCATCAGAAATCGACGCATATCAAAACCCCTCCAGTTTTCGTTTTGTTTGCCGGAACGCCAGGGCGCCCCGAATCCATCCTCCCCCGCCCGGACGAAACCGAAGCAGGAAATCGTTCGCGACCTTGCTTACTTGTTCTTCTTGCAGGCCCGCTTGTAGTTGATGAACATGATGCCGTACAGGAAAATCGCGATGCCGGCATACATCTCCCAGATGTCTTTGGTTTGGAAATTCACGGAAGCTTCAAGAAAATGAGCGACCATCATCACACCTCCCTAAGTTGATTGCGGCCAATCATTGCGCGGGCAAACACAAAATGCAAGGGGTTTTGTCATCGCCCCCGTGCGCCCCTCCCTGCGGCTACTGCACCATCAGCAACACGCCGGTCACCAGCGCCATGATGCGCGCCGCCAGAATCCCCTTCGCCTGCAAGCGGTGGCCGCCCCGGGCCTCGCCATCGCCGCGCCAGATGGCGAGCCCCGCCTGCACCTGCACGACATAGAGCGTGTACAGCACCACCATGATGCCCACATGCATCCATACCGAGAAGCTGAAAATCTGCTCCTGCTCGATGAGGCGCTTGTACCAGTCATTGACGAAATAGAGATAGAACGGAAAGACGATATCGAAGACCATCATTCCGCCCATCAGCGAGGCGTGCAGCCAGCGGCGATGCGAGAATCGCCACGCGACCCACATGGCGACAAAGGTGACGAGCACCGCCAACACCGTTCCCTTCATGGCGGCGCATCATACTCCCTTCGGCCTTGCGACCAAGCCCTCATCCAGCAACCCCATCGCGACCGCGTGTTGCGCCCGCGCGCAACGTCGCCAGCCCGGATGTTTCATGGGATCGCGGATGGATGGCGCAGGATGCGCGAGGTCGGGGCACGCATGCGGGCAAGAAGCATGGCTGTCGCCATGGTTCGCAAGCCAAAGGCGCGCATCCGGCCCGCGCGGACAAGCCAGGCGCCGCGAAAAGCAGGGGGTGATGCCGCAAGACGCATCCATTTCGATGTCTCCCTTCAGGTGCTCCAGGCGCTCCCATGCCGACGCTGTCTTGGTTCAAACACATGTGAGACATTGAGGTGATGGGAAGAGGCCTCCATTCTTTGGTTTGAGAAATCACAAGAAAAAGGAGGCCCCTGATGCGGATTATAGGGATGCCGGGCGCGATTTGTC
>JALVTX010000229.1 GCA_027035825.1 Mariprofundaceae bacterium | reverse complement strand
GGCACCGTGCTGTTGCAGAATCAGGAGCAGGCCGACTACCTGCGCCAGTTCGGCCCGCTCTGGTACAGCGTCTTCCGCGTGCTGGGCCTGTTCGACATGTATCACACGCCGTGGTTCATCGGCCTGCTGGGTTTCCTGATGGTGTCGCTGGCCGTCTGCCTGTGGCGGCACACGCCGCGCATGTTGCGCGAGATGAAGAAGCGCAAGCTGACCATCGAGGACAAGTCGCTCGACCGCTTCCACCACCTGAAGCGCTGGACGCTGAAGGATGCCTCGCTCGATCAGGCCCGGGCCGTGGCCGAAAAGGCGCTGGGCGACTGGGAGGTGAAGAGCGGCGAGAAGGACGGGCGCATCTACATCCGCGCCGACAAGGGCCGCTTCAACAAGTGGGGCTACATCCTCGTGCACTCGGCCATCCTCGTCATCCTGGTGGGCGGCTGGATCGGCAAGGAATACGGCTTCCGCGGCACGATGAACGTGGTGGAAGGCAGCGCCGAGAACGAGATCGGCTTCGTGCAGGGCACTGGCGTGGGCCACCTGACCATGCCCTTCTCGGTGCGTTGCGACAAGTTCTTCATCGATTTCTACCCCACCGGCATGCCCAAGACCTTCCGCAGCACGATTTCCATCCTCGACCACGGCAAGGTGGCGGTTGACCACCATTCCATCGAGGTGAACAAGCCGCTCTACTACAAGGGCGTGCGCATCTACCAGGCCAGCTTCGGCGACGGCGGCTCGGCCATCACCCTCAAGCTCTTCCGCATGGACACCGGCCGGGTCGAGGAAGTGAAGACCCGCGTCTATGACACCTGGCGCGACCCGAAGACGGGCGTGACGCTGGAAATCGCCAACTTTCGCCCCTTCAACATCGAGAACATGGCCAATCCCGGCGAGCCCAAGCAGTTCATGGATCTCGGCCCGGCGGTGGACTTCATCATCCGCGGCCCGGGGCTGAAGCCGGTCAAGGTGCGCAGCTTCATGCGTCCGTTCGTGATGAACGGCGAGGATCGCGGCAACATGATCATGGTGTCCATGTCCGGCGAGGACGCGGACTTCCAGCCCTACGCGCTGGGGCTGGACTTCACCCGCCCGAAGGACTGGGAGCTCTACAAGGCCTTCGCCGAGGCGCTGCGCCACAAGCAGGGCGCGAACACACAGGAGGCGAACTTCCGCGCCTTCCGGGCGGCCATGCGGCGCGTCTTCGGCGACGAGCGGCCGAAGAACTTCCAGCAGATGGGCGCGCGCGTGATCCAGGCCATGGGCAACCTGCCGCAACTGCCGTGGCCGTTCATTCCGGTGCTGGAGGATTACGATCAGGTCTATTACACCGGCCTGGAGCTGGCCAAGGACCCAGGCCAGAACATCGTCTGGATCGGCAGCGCCATGCTGGTCATCGGCCTGTGCATCATGTTCTACATGCCGCATCGCAAGCTCTGGGTCGTGCTCGATGAGCAGGAGGGCGGCGTGCGGGCGCGCATGGGCGGCATCACCACGCGCAACAAGCTCGGTTTCGAACGCGAATTTCATCAGTTGTTCATGAAGCTGGACGAAGCTTTTGCCGAGATTTCATCCAAGGAGGCCAACGCATGACCGCGATTGCCGCATCACGACCGATTCTTGACCACATCAACCGGGGGCTGCCGGCCCTGGCGCGATTCTGCGCCTACCTCGGCGCCATCGCGGGGGTGACGGCCTTCGCCCTCTACGGCCCGGCCGGCTACGCCGACAAGGGGCTGCTCTACTTCCTGAGCGCGCAGGCGCTGGCCTGGACGGGCAGCGGTGCGCTGGCCGGTCTCCTGGGCGGACTGGCGCTGGGCATGGTGCGGCCGGAAACGGCCGAGGCGAAGCTGCCGACGCGGCTGACGCCGTGGCTGGACGGCCTGCTGCTGATGATTCTGCTCGCCGCCGTGGAGGCGGCGTTCGAGCCGGCCGAGGTGAACTACGCCGACCAGTCCAACCTGGTGTCCGGCCGCATCATCATGACCATGAACATCGCGCTTCTGGCCTCCGCGCTCCTGTACATCACGCACCTGTTCGCGCCGGCGGCCATCGTCGGGCGGCTGGCCACGGGGCTTGCGTGGGTGGGCGTCTATGCCGGCGGCTCGGCGCTGCTGCTGCGCTGGTACGAGTCCTACCTGCTGGACATGGAAATCGGCCACGCGCCGGTGTCCAACCTCTACGAGGTGTTCATCCTGCTGTTCTGCATCACCACGGTGGTGTACCTGGCGCTGGAGCGTCGCTATCAGGCCCGCGCGATGGGCGCGTTCGTGATGACCATCGTCGCCGCCGGCGTGTTCTTCGGCATCTGGCTGTCGGCGCACGGCCACGCGGACATCAAGCCGCTGGTGCCGGCGCTCCAGTCCTACTGGATGAAGATCCACGTGCCGATGAACTTCATCGGCTACGGCTCGTTCGCCGTGGCCTGCGGAGCGGGCATGGCCTGGCTGGTGCGCGACCGGCTGGAGCGCAAGGGCGGCAACTCGCGGCTCTTGGCCGTGTTCCCGTCGCTGGATCAGCTCGACCAGCTGGCCTACAAGGCCGTGGCCGTCGGCTTTCCCGCCTTCACGCTGGCGACGATCCTGGGCGCGGCCTGGGCGGCCGAAGCCTGGGGCGGCTACTGGTCCTGGGACCCGAAGGAAACCTGGGCGCTCATCGTCTGGCTCACCTACGGCGCCTACCTGCACGTGCGCATCAGCCACGGCTGGCAGGGCCGGGCGCTGGCGTGGTGGACGGTCGCGGGCTTCCTGGTCACCGTGTTCTGCTTCATCGGCGTGAACATGTATCTCTCGGGCCTGCATTCCTACGGCCGGCTCTGAGTTTCTCCCGACGCATCCATGGCGGCGGGCCTGAAAGCCCGCCGTTTTCATGGCGGTTGGTCGCATTGAGATTGCACGTTATCCTTGCGGAATGAACAAACTCTCCAAAATCGTTTTCCCGGCCGCGGGGCTGGGCACGCGCTTCTTGCCGGCCACCAAGGCCAGCCCCAAGGAAATGCTGACCATCGTGGATCGGCCGCTCATCCAGTACGGCGTCGAGGAGGCGCTGGCCTCCGGCATGGACGAAATCATCATGGTCACCGGCCGCGGCAAGCGCGCCATCGAGGATCACTTCGACATCTCCGCCGAGCTGGAAGCCAACCTCAAGGCAGCCGGCAAGGAGTCTCTCTATCAGGAGGTCTCGCGCGTGGCGCGCATGGCCAACATCGCCTACATCCGCCAGAAACAGGCGCTTGGCTTGGGGCATGCCGTGGCCTGCGCCGCGCCCTGGCTGGATGACGAACCCTTCGGCGTGGCGCTGGCCGATGAACTCATCCTGGCCGATACGCCGGCCATGCAGCAATTGCGCGAGGTGCACGAACGCACCGGCGGCTCGGTCATCGGCCTGATGCGGGTGCCGCGCGAACTGGCGCCGCGCTACGGCATGGTGGCCGCCGAACCCGATGGCGACTTGCTGCGTCTGACCGGCATGGTGGAGAAGCCGGAGCCGGACGAGGCCCCTTCCGATTTCGCCATCATCGGCCGCTACATCTTCACTCCGCGCATCCTGGAGCGGCTGGCGGAGGCCCGGCCCGGCAAGCAGGGCGAAATCCAGCTGACGGACGCCATGGATCGCCTGGCTCGCGAGGAAGCGGTGCATGGGGTCATCATCGAGGGGCAGCGTTTTGACGCCGGCAACCCGCTGGGCTTCCTGGAGGCCAACGTGCAACTGGGGCGGCGACACCCGGAACTGGGCGAGGCATTCTCGGCCTTCCTGAATCGAATCCAGGCCAGCGACTAAATACCCCATGCCCGACGCCTGCAACCTCCTGGCCCTGGATGCGGCCTACGGCCCGGCCTGCGCCGCCATCCTGCGCGCCGATGGCGCCTGCTTCCGGGCCGAGACGCCCGCCGACCGGCCCCACTCGCGGGCCATCATGCCGATGCTGGAGAGGCTCTTGGCCGATGCCGGGCTGGACTGGCGGGAGCTGCGCCTGCTGGCCGCGGGCATCGGGCCCGGCTCGTTCACCGGCGTGCGCATGGCCGCGGCCATCATTGCCGGCATCAACGCCAGCCTGAAGCTGCCCGTGCTGCCGCTTTCCTCGCTGGCCGTCACGGCCTGGCGGACGGACTGCCGGGACGCATTGCATGTCATCGAGGATGCGCGCGCGGGCCTCTATTGGCTGGGATGCTACCGCAATGGCGAGACGCTGGAGCCGGACGCGTCCATCGAGCGCAAACCGCTCTCCGCCCGCCGGCCCGGTCGCATGGCGTCCGAAACCCTGGGCGAGCGCGACCTCCCGGGCTGGCAACGCCAGCCGTTCGTTCGCACCCGCGCCGAGGCGCTGGGGCTGCTCGCCCGCCACGCCATGGAGCGGATGCCGCGGGCCGATGCGCTACCGCGCTTCATCACGCCCGCCTACCTCTGCCCCTCGCAGGCCGAGAGGAACGCAGCCCGTGCCTGAGCCCGTGCGCGTCCTGTTCGTCTGCCTCGGCAACATCTGCCGTTCGCCGCTGGCCGAGGCCGTGGTGCGCGAACGCGCCGCCGCGCGCGGCCTGGATGGCCGTTTCAGGTTCGCCTCGGCGGGAACGGGGAACTGGCATGTGGGCTGCGGCGCCGACCGGCGCTCGGCGGCCACGGCCCATCGGCACGGGCTGGATCTGAGCGGCCATCGCGCCCGCCAGATCACATCCGAAGGATTGCATCGCTGGGACTGGTTCGTGGCCATGGACGCCGCCAATCGCATGGACCTGCTGGACATGGGCGCGCCCGAATCGCGCGTGCTGATGATGCGTCAGTTCGAGGGGCTGGAGCCCGCCCCCGACGTGCCCGACCCCTACTACGGCGGCGGCGACGGCTTCGAGCAGGTGTTCCGCTTGCTGGAAGCCAACGCCGACCCCCTGCTGGATCATCTGATCGCCAGCATCTGAACGACGGACCAGCAATGGCATCAGGCGGGGAAGCTTCCCCGGGCCTCTGCCGGCCGGCCGCTACTGGTTCATCTTGTCGAAGAACTCGTCGTTATTCTTGGTCTGGGACAGCTTGTCGAGCAGGAACTCCATCGCATCCACCGTATTCATCGGCGACAGGATCTTGCGCAGCACCCACATCTTGTTGAGCACCTCGCGATCCACCAGCAGTTCCTCCTTGCGGGTGCCGGACGGCGCGATGTCGATGGCCGGGAACACGCGCTTGTCCGCCAGGCGGCGATCCAGGCGGATTTCCATGTTGCCCGTGCCCTTGAACTCCTCGAAGATCACCTCGTCCATCTTGCTGCCGGTGTCGATCAGCGCCGTGGCGATGATGGTGAGGCTGCCGCCGCCCTCGATGTTGCGCGCGGCGCCGAAGAACCGCTTGGGACGGTGCAGGGCGTTGGCGTCCACGCCGCCGGTCAGGATCTTGCCGGAGGACGGGACCACGGTGTTATAGGCGCGCGCCAGGCGGGTGATGGAATCGAGCAGGATGACCACGTCGCGGCCGTGCTCGACCAGGCGCTTGGCCTTCTCGATGACCATCTCGGCCACCTGCACGTGGCGCTGCG
>JALVTX010000228.1 GCA_027035825.1 Mariprofundaceae bacterium | reverse complement strand
TGGGTGAATGACTACATGAACGAGATGCTGGCCGACTGACGACGACTTCCGGCGCAAACCGGAGTAAGATTTCGGCATGTTTGCGCGCATGGTGCTGGTTCGCGTCACGCAGGCCGTGCCCACGCTCTTGGGCGTGGCCACGCTGGTGTTCCTGCTGTTGCACCTGGTGCCGGGCGATCCGGTGGATGTCTTGCTGGGGGAAACGGCGCTGGATGCCGACCGGGCCCAGCTTCGCCATGCGCTGCATCTCGATGAACCGCTGGCGGCGCAATATCTCGATTTCCTGAAAGGGCTGGCGAGCGGCGACTGGGGGCGCAGCCTGGTGGACGGCCGGCCGGTGCTGACCCTGATGCTGGAGCGGCTTCCGGCCACCGCGCGGCTGGCCGCGGCCAGCCTGTTCCTGGCCGTGATGCTGGCCCTGCCTCTGGGCTGGTTGGCCGCGCGCCACGCCAGCGGCCGGGTAGACATGGCGGCGATGGGCTTTTCGCTGCTCGGCGTTTCCATTCCCAACTTCTGGCTCGGGCCGCTGCTAATGCTGTGCTTCTCCGTCTGGCTGGGGTGGTTGCCTGTGTCCGGCATGGATCAGCCCGGGAGCATCGTGCTGCCTGCGGTGACGCTGGGTACGGCGTTGGCGGCCGTGCTCTCGCGCATGGCGCGCGCGAGCTGGCTGGAGGCGATGAGCTTTGATGCGATTCGCACCGCCCGGGCGATGGGCGCCAGCGAGCGGGCCATCTGGTGGCGGCACGCGGCGCGGCTGGCGGCGGTGCCGGTGGTGACGATGTTCGCATTGCAGCTGGGCGCGGTGCTGGGTGGCGCCGTCATCACCGAGACGGTGTTCGACTGGCCGGGATTGGGTCGGCTGACCATCGAGGCCATCCAGCGCCGTGATTATCCGCTGGTGCAGGGTTGCGTGCTGCTGATCGCGTCGGCTTACGTGCTGGCGAACCTGCTGGCCGACCTGCTGGGCCTATGGCTGGATCCGCGCCAGCGGCAGGCTTCATGAGGGGCTGGCTGGACGCGCCGGCGGTGCGGCTGGCGCTGGTCTGCCTGGCGGCGCCGCTGGCGCTGACGCTCGTTGCCGCCGCGCTGGGCGGCAATGGCCGGGCCGTGAACCTCGACGCTGTGCTGGCCGGCGCGAGCGCGGCCCATCCGCTGGGGTGCGATGCCCTGGGCCGGGACGTGCTGGCCCGCGTGGCCGAGGGCGTTCGGCTTTCGGCGGGCATCGGCGTGGCCGTGGTGGGCTGCTCGGCCGTGGTCGGGATCGGGCTGGGAGTCGCGGCCGGCTGGCTTGGCGGCTGGGCGGATGCGCTGCTGATGCGCCTGGCGGACATCGTGCTTTCCTTTCCCGGCATCCTGCTGGCGATTGCGCTGGCGGCGATGCTGGGCCCGGGCGTGGATCGGCTGGTGATGGCGCTGGCGGCCGTCGGTTGGGTGGGTTTTGCGCGGCTGGCGCGCGCGCAGGTGCTGTCGCTGAAGCATGCGCCGTTCATCGAGGCCGCGCGGGCCGCCGGCAGCCCGGCGCTGTGGATCGGCGGCCGTCACCTGCTGCCGAACATTGCCGCGCCGCTGCTGGTGGAGGCGACCTTTGGCCTCGCGGCGGTGATGATTGGCGAGGCGGGGCTGTCCTTCCTTGGCGTGGGCGTGCAGCCGCCGGCGGCCTCGCTGGGCACGATGATTCGCGAGGGCTCCCGGCTGATGCTGGTGGCGCCCACGCTGGTGTTGTGGCCCGGTCTGATGCTGTTCCTGATGGTGATGGCGGTGAACCTGCTGGGCGACGCGCTGCGCGACCGGCTAGACGTGCGGCTGGATCGCGCGTGATGGGGCGGCCGTGATCGAACGAATGGTCGTGGGCCTGGCCGGCCTGGAGCTGACCGCGAGGGAACGGGCCTGGTTCACGGCGCGGCCGCCGCTCGGCGTGATGCTGTTCGCCCGCAACATCCGCTCGCCCGAACAGGTGCGGTGGCTGCTGGCGGATGCGCGGGAGGCGGCCGGGCGCGAGCTGTGGGCGGCGATTGACGAGGAGGGCGGGCGCGTGAGCCGGATGCCGTGGCCGCCGTTCGCGGGCCGCAAGCCGGCGGCGGAGTATGGCGCATGGTTCCGGCGTGATCCGGAGCAGGCAACGCAGGCGGTCTGGCGGGACAGCCGCGAGGTCGGCCAGGCGTTGGCGGAGTTGGGCTTCACGCACAATTGCGCGCCGGTGCTGGACGTGTTCCATCCGGGCGGGCACGCTGTCATCGGCGAGCGCGCCTGGGCCGATGATCCGGCCGTCGTGGCCGGGCTGGGCTTGGCCTGCGCGCGCGGGCAGGCCGAGGCGGGCATCGCGGCCGTGGGCAAGCATTTCCCGGGGCACGGCCGGGCCGACGCCGATTCCCACCGGGCTGTGCCCGCGGTGGACGCGCCGCTGGAGACGGTGCTGGCGGAGGCCGAGCCGTTCCGGCGTCTCATCGCGGGCGAATCGGGCGTTCGGCTGGCGCACGTGATGACGGCGCACGTGCGCTATGCCTGCTCGAATGATGGCGAGGTGGCGACCATGTCCCGCTTCTGGCTTGGCGAGGTGCTGCGGAAGCGTTTCGGGTTCGCGGGCACGGTCTGGAGCGATGATTTGTGCATGGCGGGAGCGGGAGGTTCGGCGCCGGCGGGCATCCCGGAGGTGGCGGCGAAGGCCGTGGCGGCGGGCTGCGACGTGCTGCTGGTGTGCGAGCCGGCGGGCGTGGAGGCGGCCTACCGGGCATGGCTGGAGGCGGCATGATTCTGGATCGATACGTGTTCCGCCTGTGGCTGGGGCCGTTCCTGGGCGGGTTGGCGCTGGTGTGCGGGGTGCTGCTGCTCGGCCGGGCCTTGCGTTACCTGCCGCTGGTGGCCGAAAGCGGCGCGCCCTGGGCGATGCTGGGGCAGATGATGGTGTTCGTGCTGCCGTATTTTTCCCTGCTCACCGTGCCCATCGCGTTCTTTTTGTCCATGCAGAACGTGGTGGCCGGCCTGCAACAGAACAGCGAGATGGACGCGCTGCGGGCGGCGGGGCTGTCGTATGCGCGCATCTTCCGCAGCCTGATCCTGACCGCCGCGGCGCTGTATCTGGGGCTGGCGTGGGTGGCGATGGACGGGCTGCCCAAGGGGCAACTGGCGCTCAACAACGTGCTCAATGAAATCTATCACCTGAAGGGCGCGCCGGAGTTCACGCCACGGCGGTTCTCGCGCGAGGTGGATCAGATTACCTTCTACGTCGAGGGCAAGGACAAACAAGGCCGATATCACGGGGTCATGGTGTCGGACAACCGGGCCGGCGGGCCGGTGTTCTACGTGGCGGAGATGGCCGAGCTGGCGCCGGCGGCCGGCGGCGTACGCCTGCGGATGTGGAACGGCACGAGGCTGGAAGGGCGCGGCGGCAAGCAGCGGGTGCTGGCCTTCCGGAACTACGACGTGGAGATGCCGATTGCCGGGCTCGGGGCTGTGAAGGCGCTGCGTTCCACCGATCACGTGATCCTGATGACGCCATCGGAGCTCTGGCGCCGGCTGCAAGCGAACCCGACGCCGGACGCCCGCGCCGAATGGCACCGGCGCCTGATTCTGCCGACGACGGTGCTGGTGCTGTGCCTGTTCGCGCTGCCGCTGTCGCTGGCGCCCAAGCGGGCCGGGCGGATGGGTTCGCTGCTCATGGGCATCGGCTTGCTGATATTGCTCTACAACTCGCAATTGGTGCTGCACCGGCAGGTGGAACTGGGGGTGCTGCCGCCGCTGGCCATGTGGGCGGGGCAGGCGGCGCTGTTGCTTGGCGGCGTCTGGCTATGGCGAAGAGCGGAGATGGGCGCGCTGCCGGGCTGGCTGAGTTCCGGCGGCGAATGGTTCTATCTCATTCACCAGCGCGTGATGCACTGGCTGTCCATGCGCAGGGGCGCCAGGGCCTAGGGGCCCTGATCCCGCCGGTGCAGGCGGCGGATGCGAACAAGATCAGCGAACATGCGAACGGGGTCCATCAGCATGCGCACGCGCGAGAGATCGTCGTTGGCCCATCGCACCGGGATTTCCGTCACCGTCAGGCCCTTCAGGCGCGCAAGGTAGAGCAGCTCCACGTCGAAACCGAAACCCTCGATGCGCTGGAGGGGGAAGATGACTTCGCAGGCTTTGGCGCTGAACGCCTTGAAGCCGCATTGCGTGTCCCGCATCGGAATACCCACCGTCAGCCGCATCAGGAGGTTGAAGCTCTTGCCCATGTGCTCGCGCAGCCAGGATTGGCGAACGGGGATTTCGGAGTCTGGATGCTGTCGCGAGGCGATGACGATGTCCGCCCCGTCCGCCTCGATGAGCGGCAGGGCCTTGGCCACTTCCCGCACATGGGTGGAGTGATCGGCATCCATGAACAGCCGCGTTTCCCCCCGGGCCTCCAGCATCCCCCGGCGCACGGCCGCCCCCTTGCCCCGGTTCTCGGGCTGGCGGATCAGACGGATGGCCGGGTGCGCCCTGGCGGCCTCGGCCGCGATGTCGGGGGTGGCGTCCGTGCTGCCGTCGTCCACGAGCAGCATCTCGAAATCGTCCGGGAAATGCCGCTCCAGCCATGCGCGCGCGGATTCCAGCGTGCGCGGCAGGCGCTGCTCCTCGTTGTAGCAAGGGATGACGACGGACAGGCGCATCAGCGCTTGCCCTCGAACACATAGAGCAGGTAGCCGCCCTGGTTCACGCGCGGCGCGGGCAGGGATACGGCGCGGGCCAGCTCCGCCCGGTGTTCCGCGCGGAGGAAGACGGCAAAGCGCTGGCCCGCCGCCGCCAGCCGCGCGATTTCATCCGCCTGCGCCATCCGGAAGTTGCGCCCGGCGCCGAAGGAGACGGAGGGTGCGTTCAGGTGCAGGGAGAGTAGCGGCGCGTCGGGCGGCAGGCGGCGCGCTTCGTCAGCGATGCGGGCGGCGGGCCCCTGGATGAGCCGGCCGGCGAACATGCCCGGCGCGGTGAAGAACGCCAGTTGCATGGCCAGGCCCAGCGCGGCCGCGCCCGACAGCGCGCGCCTGGAGGGCAGCCTGGCCGCGACAAGCGCGGCCGCGACAAGCGCGCCGCCGGTCAGGGCCACGGGCCAGCCGGGCGAGAGCGGCTGGGTGACGATGGCCAAGGCGCGCGGATGATGCACGAAGGCCGGCAGATGCGGCCATATCCAGGGCAGCGAAAAGAGCGCCAGCCCCGGCAGGGCGACCAACGCGGCCGTGAAAAGCATGGCCGCGCGGCCGGAAGTGGCGGCTTTGCGCGCGCTCCAGGCCAGGAGCAGCGCCGTGGCTGGATACACGCTGGAGATGTAGTGCGGGAGTTTGGTTTGCGCCAGCGAAAACAGCGCGATGACCGATGCCATCCAGACCAGGCAGAGCCGGGGCAGATCGGCCGGCGCGCCCTCGGCGCGGCTGGCCCGTAGCTGTTGCCAGCCATCGCGCGCGGCGCGCGGCAGCCAGGCCAGCCACGGAATGACGGAAATGGCGAACACCGGCAGATAATAGAACCAGCGGCCGCCATGCCCCTGCATGGGATGCATGGCGCGCTGGATGTTGTGCACCCAGATGAAATCGCGCAGGAAGCTCCAGCTGTGCGTCAGCACCTGCGCCGCGTACCACGGCACGGCGGTGATGAGAAAGGCCGGGATGACCATCCGCCAGGGGATGTCCCGCCACGGGCGGGGTTGCTTGTCCAGCAGGCGGTCGAGACCCGCGACCATCAGCGGCACGACCACGCCCACCGGGCCCTTGACGCTCACGGCCAGGCCGGCGAAGGCCGCCGCCAGCGCCATGTCGCCCGGCTTGCCGCCGCGCTTCCAGACAAGATAGTAAAGCAGCGCGCCCGCGATGCAGAGATTCAGCGTCGGGTCGAGAATGGCGGCGCGGCCCAGCAGGCCCGTTTCCAGCATGGTCAGGAAGATGGCGGCCGCCATCCAGCCCATGGCGGCGTCGCCCAGCCGGCGGCCGGCGCGGGCCAGAAGCAGGGCCGTGGCCAGCGTCATCAGCGTGGAGGGCAGCCGCGCGGCGAAGGCGCTGGGGCCGAAGACCAGAAAACTGGCGTCCATCAGGTAATAGATGACGGCGGGCTTTTCGTGGAACGGCATGCCATTGGCCTCGGGCGTGAGCCAGGCATGGTGGCGCATCATGTCCAGGGCCGTCTGGGCATAGACCGTTTCGTCGTAGTCGAACAGCGGCGCGAGCCCCAGGGTGGCCAGCGCGGCCAGAAACCAGAGCGCGACGAGGGCGCGGGCGAAGGCGGGGCTCACCGGCAATCCTCCGCCTTGTCGCCGTTTGTCATCGCCGCCTTTCTCGCGGCCAGACCCAGGCCGGCGAGCATGGCGGCGAGCACGCCGGGGAAATGCTCCTCCAGACTTGGAGCCGAAAGCCCGTGCGCGGCGAGCGCCACGGCCGGCAGGGCGACGAGCAGGCCGGCGTCGCTTTCATGCCAGTCCTCTCGCCATCCCGCGCGCATCCACAGGCCCAGCCAGGTCAGGAGCGCCGCCAAGCCTGCGGGCCCCCAGCGCACCAGCGCCAGCAGATACATGTTATGAGGGTGAGCAGGTTCCGGGCCACCGAACAGCAAATCCGGCCGGGCGCGCTTGATGGCGGCCGCGTGACTACGAAAGCCGCCTGTTCCCACGCCGAACCAGGGGTGCTCGCGCCAGGCGCGGATCGCGGCATACCAGAGCGACCAGCGCGCATTGGCGTGCCGGAAGTCGCCATGCTCCAGCGCCTGAAATCCTTGCCAGGTCCAGATCAGTCGCTCGCGCGCCGTGTGGCTGGCTGTCAGGCCTACGCCAATGGCGATCAACAGCATGGCGGCCAGCGCCGCCTTGCGCCAGGTTGTCCACGGGGGCAGACGCCAGGCCATGACGACGGCAATCACCGTCACCACCAGGTAGCCGCTGCGGCCGGCGGCGATGAATACCATGACCACGGCCCAGCACGCGACCAGCCATGCGGCGGCTCGCTTCCAGCCATGCCGGCGCATGCCCCAGTGGACGAGCCATGCGGCCCACAGCCCATGCACGAGGCCGAAGCCGATGTGGCCGATGTGGCCCGTGGGATCGTCGGCCGAGGAGCCGCCGGCGGCGAACTGAATCCAGCCCAGCATCTGGCCCACGCAGAACAGCAGGTGCGCGGAGAGCCCCGCGCTTAATGCCAAGAAGACGCGTTGTTGTTCGCGCGGATGCCGGATGCAGGCGACGATGACCGGGATGACGAACCAGAACCATTGCCGGGCCATGAGATGTGCGCCCCATGCGGGCTCCGGGCTCCAGAGCAGCCCCAAGGGCAGCAAGGCAAGGTAAACCAAGGCGGCCAACGTCAGCGGCCGGTGCGCTCGCCACAGCCATCGCGCGCCGACGGCGAACCGGCCCGAAACGACGCCCAGCCCCAGCAGCGCGCCCAGCGCCGCGTTGGCCGCCGCCACCGAGAAGGGATACGCGAGCGCGGCCAGCATGAGCAGCGGCGGGCAGGCGCGCGCGAGCATGTCTTGCATGCGTGCGATGCTCCGCTTCATGCCCGCGCCTCCAAGTGACGCAACACCTCGTTCCACACGCGATCCACGCTCATGCCGGACAGGCATTCGGCGTCGCTGTCGGGCCGGCGCTCGCATCCTTCGAGCTGGCAGGGCACGCAAGCCTGCGCGCCCTGAAGCAGCGAGATGCGCCGCTGGCGCTGGATGCCGTCCGGAGCGCTGGCGCGCCAGGGAGCGGCGCCGCCGAAGACGACGGGCCAAGGGCCCCAGATGCGCGGATCGGTGGGGCCGTAGAGCGCCACCACGCGCGCGCCGGCGCCGGCGGCCAGGTGCGTGTTGGCCGTGTCCAGCCCCACATAGACGCGGGCGAGGCGAGACAGGCAGGCAAGCTGCCGCCAGTTCAGCCGCCCGGCGAGCACGCGAACGCCGTCTCCCAGGCCTTCCACCAAGGCTTCGGCGGCCTCCCGCTCGCCTGGCGCCGCAGTGACGACCACGCGCAGTCCCGTGTCCGTCATCCGTTGCATCAGCTCGCGCCAGCGCTCGCGCGGCCACCACTTGTAGCGCCAGCGCGCGAAGGGGTGAACGTGGGCGAAGGGCGCGTCGGCATCCCACGGCAGGGCCGCTCGCACGGCGCTTTCGTCCTCGTTCGTCCATTCCAGGCCGGCGCGGGGCACGAGCGGCAGGTTCGCGCCGCCGGCCAGCCGCATGGCGCGCCAGACCATGTGCTCTGCGGTTTCGTAGGGAATCCAGCGCCGGGCGAGGCGGCGCTTCCAGGCATATTGCCAGCCGTTGGCGGGTATCAGGGCGTGAATCTCGGGGGCCGCGATGCGGGCCAGCGCCATGGGCCGGTCGGAGGCGGTGAGCACGAAGGCGGCGTCATATTGACGGCGCAGCCGCATGCCCAGGCTCCACTGCGCCCGCCACGGCATGTCGGCGCTCACCGTGTGCACCTGGCGCGCGAAGGGCTGCTCTTCCAGCAGGGATTCGGTTCCGCTGGCCACCAGCCAGTCCGCCTCGTGCCCGGCGGCCTGGAGGGCGCGGGCGAGCGGCGTGGCCAGCAGGACGTCGCCCAGGTAGCGACAAACGACGATCAGCGCGCGGATGTCAGCCTCGCAGTCGCCAGACGAGGTAGAACAGCAGGATGCCGCCCAGGAAGGCCGCGGCGTTGCGATGCTCCCGGTGCTTGACGACCAGGTTCCACGAAAATCCACCCTGACGGTGCGGCGCGCACGTTAGCCGAGGGAAGAACAGCGGCACCTCGGCGGCCCACTGGCGGTATTCGTCGCCGAACAGGCGCACCATGTGCCGCGCTTCCTCGCGGATGACGGGGCGGTAGATCATGGCGAACGCGGCCAGCGCCAGCACCGCCACCCACGGGTTGCCGGACATCACGCAAAATCCCGCGAGCAGCACGAGGTTGGCGACATAGAGCGGGTTGCGCGTGTGGGCGTAAGGCCCGGCCGTGGCCAGGCGGGCGTTCTTGTCGATGTGGCCCGAGGCCCAGATGCGCAGCGACTCGCCCAGCACGACCAGGAAGCCGCCCGCGATCAGCAGCGAGGGCGTTGGCCGGGCCAGCGCCACCAGCAGTACGGCCACCGGCGCGGTGGCCAGGATGCGGTGCGTGGCGAACCAGTTTTCCAGTCGCGCATACCACGATTCCCGGGCGGCTTCGTTCATGCCGCGCATGCTAGGGCATCTCTGAACAGCCCGCCATGAGCCGCGTTGCGCATCCAATCGCGATGATCGTTCGGTGCGCGACGCCGGTCGTGGCCGTGGCCACGATGCCAGGGAGCCTGACGCCGCGAGGGCGGCATTCGTGCGCATGGATGGGGCGCGCAACCCTTCGGGACAGGGCCTTGAACGCAAGGCTCGGGCGGTCTGCGGCGTTGCTCGGCTTGCGCATGGAACCACCATGCGCCGCACCTCGCGCCTTGCATCCCATCCCGCAAGGCCGCTGTCGCGGCCATGCCGGATTGTTCAGAGATGCCCCGACGCCGTTGCTTGTCTTGTGTCAGTCGGCATCGGGCGGCGCTTGCCGCGTCCGATGCAGTTCCACCGCCTTGGCGTAGCGGTAGAACGTGCCCTCGAAGTTCCCCAGCGCGATGACGAAGCCCGGCCAGCCATCGAGGAAGCCGAGCTTGAGGACATAGATGCGGACAAAGGCCCAGATGCCGTGCGCGAGCGCCTGGCCCATGCTCACGCGCTTGTTCCGGCGCGCCAGTTTCCGCGCGCCAAGCGAGGAGTAGCGGTTTGCCTTGTGCAGCAATTGCTCAAGATTCTGAAAGGGTATCTGGATGATGGGCTGCTGGAGGCGCCTAATGCGTCCGTTGGCATCCCAGCGCTCATGCACTTCATCTTCATCCTTGAAGCGCAGCGCGCCCTTGCGGAAGAGCTGGGGTTGGCGATAGTCGGGATACCATCCGCCATGCTTGATCCAGCGGCCGAGGAACAGGTTCTTTCTGGGGATGAAATACAAATCCGCCTCGGGATGTTGCAGCACGGCGTCGATTTCCTGCCTGGCCTCGTCCGTCATGCGTTCGTCGGCATCCAGGCTGAATATCCAGTCATGCGTGCAGGAGGCGATGGCATCGTTGCGGAGCTGGCCGAAGGTGCGGAACGGGATTTGCACCACGCGCGCGCCCATGCGCTCGGCGATTTCCGGCGTGCCATCCGTGCTGGCGGAATCCGCCACCACGATTTCATCGGCCCAGCCTTGGGCGCTCGCGATGGCGTCGCCGATCTTGTCCGCCTCGTTGTAGGCAAGGATATAAACGGAGAGTTTCGGCCGCGTCATGCGTTTGCCCCCTGGCCCTGGAGTTCTTGCAAGCCTTGCCGCGCCCGGACGCGCTTCTCCGCCAGGCACTGCCGGAGCATGGCGTCGTTGTCGTCCAGCCGCTCCCGGCTGGCTTCCCGATGCCACAGGTGCAGCACGGGCGCGCCGCGCAGGTCGCGGCGCTTCACGCCAGCATGAAACAGCCGCGCGGCCAGGTCGGAGTCCTCCCGGCCCCAGCCCTCGTAGCTTTCATCGAAGCCGTTGATGGTCTCCAAGTCCTCGCGCCAGCAGGCCAGATGGCAGCCGCGGATGCCCTCAAGCCTCTGGTGCGGCGAAGTTGAGAACGGCGGCAGCAGCAGGGGCATGATGCGATTGATGTCGCCCCTGAGCCGCCGCGCGATCCAACCGGGGCGTGAGACAGGCACGGTTGAGCGGCCTGCAATGAGGCGCTCGGTGAAGGCGCGTGATAGCAAGATGCGGCTGCCGCTCATGAAACAACCGGGAGTGGCGAGGCGGCGGTGAATGGCCACGAGATCGGGCGGCGGCAGGCAGTCGCCATCGGTGAGCAGCACGTAGGGTTCGCGCGCGCGGGACAGCGCAATATTGTGAATGCGTGCCTTGCGAAAGCCCTTGTCCTCGTGCCAGACATGCTCGATGGGGATCGGGCTGGCGTCCTGGGCGCGCTGAATCAGCGCTTTCGTTGCATCGTCTGATCCGTCGTCGGCGACATAGACGCGGAAGCGTTTGTCGGTCTGCCGCATCCATGCTTCCAGGGCCAGGCGCAGGAAGTCCGGGGCATTGTAAGCGGAAATAATGACGGCGATTGACGGGGGTTCGGGCATCATCCGCCCCGCCGTTCGTAGCGCGCCAGCCGCGCCACGATGTGGCCAAACTTGATTTGCGCCACCATCTTCAGCGGGATGTGCCGCGCATCGTCGGTGAGCCAGATTTTTACCTTGCCCTTGCTGGCGAAAATGCCCTTCGTCTTCAGCTTCGGTTCGATGACGATGCAGCGCACGCGTTCTCCCCACGGCGCGCGCAGCCTCTTCCGGCCGAGCACGCGCACTTCCACCATGTAACGCTTGCGCGAGTCGAACAGCGGCACGCTCACCACGTCACCGGGCTTGAGCTTCATTTTCCGGACGGCGAAGAAGGCGTCCAGCGCGTTCAGGTGCCCGGCCGGCACATCGAAGGTTTCGGTCTTGCCGCCCTTGGTGCGCACGACCTTGTTCTTTTTCCACAGGAAACGGACGGTCTTGCGGGCATGATAATGCCCTTCGTTCTGGGTGACGTCGAACAGCGTGCTTTGCAGCCTGTCGCCGCGGCAGATGCCCTCGGAGATGAGCCGGTCGCGCACCTTGTGGAAGATATCCAGCAGCTTGTTGCTGCGCGCGCGGGTGTCCACCCGGTAGCCGTCCCGCGCCCGTTCCACGCGCATCTCGGCGACGCCGGCATTGATGAACTCCCAGCCGACGTTGAAACGCATGGACTCGCCGACATAGGGCATGCAGGCCGGCAGGCGCGCGGCCTTGGCGCTGTCTGAACCGGGCGCGGCCTGGGCCGCCAACGCTGGCCAGGCGGCCAGCGCCAGGCAGATCAAAAGCTTACGAACGAATCTCATCAAGGGCCGCCAGTATATCGCCGGCGCGAATCATATCCATGCACACGAACTGGTCGCAGGTGCGCCGGAAGCAGGGGCCGCAGGGCGGGTTGGATTCCACATGACGGTCGGCCGGCCCTTGTGGCCCGCTGCGCCAGCTGGCCGACGGCCCCCAGAAGCTGATGGTGGGCGTTCCCAGCGCTGCCGCCAGGTGCACCACGCCCGTGTCGGCGCCGATCACGGCCCGGGCGCGGGCAAGCACGCCGCACAGGGATGGCATCGGCAGTCGCCGTGGCGGCACGAAGGCGTTGGGGGCAAGCTGCCCGAGTTGCCGGGCGCGTTTGCGTTCGCGGGGATTCCCCCAGCCGAGCACGGGGGTCAACCCGCGTTCTGTCGCGCCTTCGGCCACCGCGCGCCACGTATCCTCGGGCAATTGCTTGGTGGCCCAGCCGCCGCCCAGATGCAGCCAGATATACGGTTCATCAAGCGCCCAGCCTCGCAGGGTCTCGTCCGCCGCCGTCCGTATCGCGTCGGTGAGCGGGATGCACGGCGGGCGATAGGGGATGGGGGCATCCGGTGGCCCGGCTTTCTCGACAGGGGGTTCGGAGTCGGAGGCGAAGGGCGCGGCCGCAACGCGGCGAAGCTGCTGCACGATGTGCCGATCGTCCGGATGGAAGGACGTGCAACGCTCCAGCCAGCGGGCCGGCTGTTCGCGCATCTGCCGGGCATCCAGGCCGAACACCGGCGCGCCGGCCAGCCGCGCCAGCACGGCGGACTTGATGAGGCCCTGCAAATCGAGCACGGCATCGAAGCGCAGCGCCCGCAGCTCGCGGATGGCGCGCAGCACGCCGCGCCAGTCCCCGGCCTTCAGCGGCGCCACATGCACCTGCACGTCCGGCGGCAACACTTCGGTGACGAAGGCGTAGCGGGCGTCCACCAGCCAGTGGATTTCTGGCTGTTCGGGCTGGCGGCGCAGGTCGTCCAGGGCCGGCAAGGCATGGATGATGTCGCCGAAGGCGGAAAGCTTGACGATGAGGATTCTCACGCGGCTTCGTTGTCCGCCAAGGTCGCGAGGCAGGCGCGCTCCACGTCCTCGGGCAGGATGTTGCCCATGCAGGGGTGGCCGGGGGTGCGGCACTCGCGCTTGAGGCAGGGGCTGCATGCCGCCGGTCGGTAAAGCACGCGCGCCCGCGGCCCCGAGGGGGCGGTGCGGGCGGGATCGGTGGCGCCGAAGATGGCCACCACGGGTTGCCCCATCCCTGCCGCCGCGTGCATCAGGCCCGAATCGTTGCAGAGCAGCGCGCGGCAGGCGGCGAGCAGGCCCAGCGCCTGCTTCAGCGAGGTCTCGCCGGCGGCGTTCCAGGCGGGTCCCGTGGCGCGCGCCATCACGGCCTCGCCGGTTTCGCGCTCGGCTGGCGTGCCCAGCACCACGAGATGCCAGCCGCGCGCCGAGAGCGCTTCCGCCACGCAAGACCAGGCTTCGGCCGGCCAGCGCTTGGCGCCGCCGAACTGCGCGCCGGGCGCCAGCGCGATCGTGTTTTCAGGCGCAAGCCCCCGTTCGCGCAACAGCGCCTCGGCCGTCGCGCGCGCATCCTCCGGCGCGGCGAGGCGCACCTCGCGTTCGGTCGGCTCAATGCCCATCTGCTCGGCGAGATCAAGGAAATATTCGCGATGATGGTCATGGCGCAGGCTCACGCGCGGGGCCGGGGCATCGGTGAGCAATGCCCGCCGCCACTGGCCGCGGAAGCCGATGCGCCGCCTGGCGCCGCTGGTTGCGGCCACCCACGCGGCGCGAAAGCTGTTCGGAAACATCACCGCCGCGTCCGCGCCGCGCGGCATTTGCGATTCAAAGCGCGCGCCGGGCAAATCCAGGAACGGAAGCGCATCGGCCAGCCACGGCCGCCCCCAGATGCTGACGCGCTCCGGCTTCCATGCGGCGATGAAGGCGCGCATGGCCGGCTGCGCCATGACGACATCGCCCAGCCAGTTGGGCGGTTGCAGCACCAGATGACGGCAGGGGTCGTGCACGTTGATGGGCGTGTCAGGCGCGGGGCTTGCAGACCAGCGCGTATTCGCGTCCGAAGAGGCGAGCATCGGCGGGGCTGGTTTCGGGCAGGGCGCGCTCCTCCTTGAGGTCGAAATGCCGGGCCAGCGTCTTGCGCAGGCCGTGCAGGGTGTAGGAATACGGGTGCGCCTCGTTACGCAGCGCGGGCAGGAAATGTTCCGCGAAATTTCGGGCGCGCACCAGCGGCTCAGGGAAGGTCGGCAGCCCCACGATCAGCACGCCGTCCGGGCGAATCACGCGCTGCGCCTCGTGCAGGGCCAGTTCGGGATTCATGAAGCGATCCAGCGCGTCCACGCAGACGATGATGTCGAAGGCGGCGTCGGGGGCGGGGATATTCTCCGCCGGCGTGGCCAGATGCCGGCCCTTGGGCAGGCGGCCGGGGAAGAGGCGGCGCAAATCATCGAGCATCGGGTCCAGCCAGGTCTTGTCGCCTTTCTCGATGAAGCGGGCCGGGCAGGCGGGGCCGCAGCCAAGGTCGAGGATGCTTGGGTTTTCGCGCGTCGTCTCACCCCAAGCGCGCAGGATGGGCGCATAGTCGCGCTCGATGCGCGCGTTCTCGCGATCCAGCGTGCCGGGTTCGCGCCAGCGTTCCAGCCACGCCCGCTGCGCAGCCAGCCAGCGCGCCTTGCCGATGGCGCTATGGCGTGCCATGCACGGCCTCGGCGATGTCGGGCTGCTCTTCGAGCAGCTTCCAGCGCTGGTGGCTCCACATCCACAGTTCGGGACGCTGGCGAATGACAGCATCGAAGCTGTCGTTGATGGCTTGCATCAGGCGAAAGGCGTCAAGGGCCCTGTGGCCGACGGGCGACGGCGCATCCACCCGCCAGAAGCGAAGCCGGAAGCGGAAGTCCCGCCCCTCGCGCATCAGCGCCACACTCAGCACGGGCATGTCGTGCTTCAGCGCCGTGACGGCGGGCAGCATCAGCGTGTTGGCCAGGTGGCCCAGAAAGGGAACCGGCTCGCCATCGCCGATGTGCTGATCCACCATCAGGGCGACCACGGCATTGCGCCTACGGGCGCGGGGCAGCCATTTCAGCGATTCCCGGCGGGCGTGCAGGCGCGCGCTAAAGCGCTCGCGCCACTCCTTGAGCAGCGCATCCGCCCCGGCGTGGCGCAGCGGGCGGTAGAGCATGTCCGCTTCGAAGCCAAGCAGCGAGAACATCAGCGCGCCGAGCTCCCAGTTGCCATGATGGCAGGCGGTGACGATGACGCCCTGGTTTTCGGCCAGCGCCTCGCGCAGGCAGGCCTCGTTTTCCACCGTGACGCGCGCTTGCAGCCATGCCTTCGGGCGCAGGAACACGTGCGGCAATTCCATGATGACGCGGCCCAGCTCGGCGAAGGACTCGCGCGCGACGCGTTGCCGCCAGCGCCGGTTCCGCTCCGGATAGATGCGGGTGACGTTGCGTACGGCGATGGCGCGGCGGCGACCATGCAGGTAGAAGGCCGCGCGGCCCAGTCCCGCGCCCACGGCGCCCGTCAGGCGCGGCGGCAACCAGGCCAGCATCCGGAACAGGCCGCGCAGCAGCGCGATTTGCAGCCGCTCGGACACGTCAGTCGTCCAGCTTCCGCGCCTCGTCCACCAGCATCACCGGGATGTCATCGCGGATCGGATATTCCAGCCGACAGGCGTCGCACACGAGCCCGTCTTTCGCGTCGTTGTAGCGCACCTTTCCCTTGCATTGGGGGCAGACCAGAATCTCCATCAGTTCCTTGTCCAGCATCATCGGGCTCCGTTACGAGGATTGATCGCGCCCCAGGGGCGCGCGACGACGGGAAAGCATGGTCGCAACGATGGCGTCCGGCAACCCTTCTTCACCCTCGCCCGCGAGCGGCAGCACCCACAGGGGCGTGCCTTCGGGCCAGACGGGAAGCAGCTTGACGGCGTCCTTCGCGGTCACGATCACCGGCAGCGGCGAGGCGGCCAGCCGTCGCGCCTCGGCGGGGCGAAAACGGTGGTGATCGGGAAACCATGCCGTTTCCACTGCTCGCAGGCCCAGCCCGTCCAGCGACCGAACGAAACGCTCCGGGCGTGCGATGGCGCAGGCGGCCAGCACCTCTTTGGGCATGGGCGCGGCCGGCCCCGCGATCTGCGTGGGTTTTCCCGGGCGCGCCCGCCAGCGCCATTCGCGGATTGCGCCGCGAATCCCGTCCAGCGGCCGTGCCTGCCCCTCGCCGGTGCGAACGAGGATGTCGGCGCGAGCCAGCGCCGATGGCTGCTCGCGCAGAGGCCCGGCCGGCAACAGGCCGCCGTTGCCGATGCCCTCGGCCGGCACGAGCACGATGTCGCAGTCGCGCATCAGTTGCCGGTACTGGAAGCCATCGTCCAGCACGATGACGTCGCCGTATTCGGCCGCCAGCCGTGCGCCGGCCACGCGGTCGCGGCCGGCCACGACCGGGCAGCTGGACGAACGCGCCAGGAGCAGCGCCTCGTCGCCCACTTCGCTTGCATCGTCATCGGCCTTGACCTGGCGCGGGTCGCGCAGCCGGCCGCCATCGCCCCGGCACAGGATGACGGGACGGTAGTCGCGCCGCGCAAGCTCCTCGCACAGCCAGATCACGAACGGCGTCTTGCCGCTGCCGCCGACGGTGATGTTGCCCACCGAGATCAGCGGAACCGGCGGCGCGATGGCCCGCGCGGCCCTGTGCGCCAGATGTCGGCGGCTGACGGCGCGATAGAGGCGGCTGATCGCCCGCAGCCATGCTGGCGGCGGCGCCTCGCGCCACCAGAGGCGCTCGATCCGTCCGGCCGGGTTCATGGCGATGGCGCCGCCTCGGGAAGAAAGGGTTCGATGGCCGCCATCGTGCGCGGCAGCACGGCGGATTTGTCCTGCATGAAGGCGGCGGCGCTGGCGTTGAGCCGCGCCAGCTCCTCGGGCTGTTGCAGCAGGCGCAGGATGGCCGCGTTCAACTCGCCGGCATCGGCGGCCACGATGGCCGCGCCGGCCCGCTGCATGTCCCGCATCACGGCGCGGAAGTTCTGCACGTGCGGGCCGGTGATCGCGCCGCGCCCGCAAACGGCCGCCTCCAGCGGGTTATGGCCGCCGATGTCCGCGAGGCTGCCGCCGATGAAGGCGATGTCGGCCACGGCATACAGCCCGGCCAGCACGCCCATCGCATCCACCAGCACGAGGTCGGCCGCCGCCGGCGCATCCCCCGCCGACCAGCGGGCCAGCCTGAACCCGCGCGATTCCGCCAGCCGCGCCACCGCCTCGAATCGCTCGGGATGACGCGGCACGAGCGCCAGCAGCAGGTCGGGCCTCGCCCGCCGCCATTCGGGCCACATGTCCAGCAGCGCCGCCTCCTCGCCTTCGTGCGTGCTGGCCGCCAGCAGGATGGGCCGTTGCTGGCTGGCGTCCAGCCGCCGGCGCAAGGCCGCGGCATCCACGCCTGGGGCGCGGACGGCGTATTTCAGGTTGCCTGCCACCCGGACGCGCGCGGCCTCCACGCCCATGGCGCGCAGGCGTTCGGCGTCCAGCTCGCTCTGGGCCAGAAACAGCGCCACCGGCGACAGCCAGCGTCGCCACAGCCAGCGCGTGGCGCGGTAGCGGGGGAAGGAGCGGTCGGAGATGCGGGTGTTGACGCCAACAATGGGCGCGCCGGCCCACCGGCAGGCGCGCAGCATGCCGGGCCAGAACTCGGTCTCGGCCAGCAGCAGCAGTCCGGGCGCAAGCCGGCGAATGAAGCGTTGCATCAGTCCCGGCGCATCCCACGGCAGCCACGAGAGGCCGATGTGGTCGCCCAGCAGCTTCCGGGCATGGGCGTGGCCGGTGCGGGTGACCACGGTGAGGTGCACGGGCAGCCCGCGCGCCAGCAGCGCCTCGGCCAGCGGCGCCACGGAGCCGACCTCGCCCACCGAGCAGGCGTGAATCCAGACGCAGCCGGGCCGCGTCTCGGGCAGTTCCAGCGTGAGGTGTTGCCGCCATTTCCGTGCCGGCGGCTCCATGCGCGGTTGCATGGCCGAATTGGAACAGGAAAGCGCCCGGCCCGCCAGCGCCGGGAGCGGGGATGCCCTGTCAGCCGGCGGCGGCCGCCTGCTCCCTGGGCTGCGGCATCCAGGGGTGGCGCAGTTCGAGGCTGGCATCCGGCTGCACGCACTGCACGCCGATGCGCGCCTCCATGTTGATGGCCAGCGGCGCGCGCAGGTTGGCCGTGATCCATTCCGCGTCCGCGAAGGGATTGAGCACCAGCATCCACAGCGGCGTCTCGCCCTCGGCCAGTTGCAGGCAGGCGGCCTGCTCGGGCGTCAGCGCCGGCGGCGGCCCCAGCCGCTCCTCGTCCCAGACGGTGACCAGGAAGGCCGCTTCCGGGCAGTCCACGGACTGCATGCAGGCGATGTCGCCGCGCCCGGAATAGAGGAAGCCGAAATGCCGCGCCTCGGGAAAGCCCGCCATGCCCTGCGGGAACAGGAAGGGGCGTTCCTCGTCGCGCGCGCGCTCGTCGTCTTGGGGCCGGGTTTCAGTCATCATGGCGTTCCTCCGCGTTGCCTTCCGCGTCGTTCAGGCGGGCGAACCAGTCCATGGCGCCGCCGGCGGCCCGGTTCTCCCGCTGGATGAGCTCGTAGATTTCCATGCGGTGCACGGGCACCTCCGCCGGCGCCTCGATGCCGAAGCGCACATGGCGGCCGTGGCGCACGTCCAGCACCGTGACCTTGATGTCCTCGCCCAGGTGGAAGGACTGGCCGATCTTGCGCTTGAGCACCATCATCGCGGCGGTCTCCTCACTTGAGGGGCCTCACTTGAGGAAGTTGACCAGCGACAGCCCGCGCAGCGACGCCACCTGGCTGTATGCGGCCTGGAGCGCGGTGCTGGCCTGCTGCAACTGGCTGATGGTCGCGGCCATGTCCACGCCCTCGTGGGCGTTCATGCGCTTCTCCAGCGTCAGCTTCATGTCGTCATACGATTGTTTCTGCAAGTCCAGCGAATGGATGCGCGCGCCGGCCTCGGCGGTGAGGTCGGTGATGCCGTTGCCAGCCGTGTTGAGTTGCCCCAGCGCGGCCTGGATGCCGGCGGGATCGTTGGCGTTCAGCGCCGTTTCCAGCGCTTTCAGGGCGGAGAAGGATTGCGCGAAGGCCGGTGCGTCGCCGCGCAGGTTGCTGACCACGGTGCGCGTGGGCGTGAGCGCCACGGTGCGCGAGGCGGCATTGCCCGCATAGGTCACCGCGCCGGTGACGGGGTCGAGCGTGAAGGCGTCCTGGTTCACGGCCGTGCCGGCAAACAGCGACTGGCCGTCCAGGCGCTTGTTGGCCAGCGCCAGGAACTGGTCGCGCAAGTGGCGCACCTCCACGGCGGCGGCCGCCCGCTCGGCGGCGCCGATTTGCGCCGAGGACTGCTGCACGGCCAGCGTCTGCGCCCGCACCAGTATCTGCCGCATGCTGTTGAGCGCATCCATGCTCACGCCCAGCCGCGTGCGCGCGGTGTTCAGGGCCGCAAGCGCGCCGTCCACGCCCTTGAGCGCGTGGCGGATGTCCAGCGAGGTCTTGTAGTCCAGCGCCGCCTGCGCCGGCCGCTGGAATCGCTTGCCCGAGGAGACCTGGGCATTGCCTCGGGCCTGGATATCCAGCTGCTTGCGGATGCCCGAAAGCAGCGTGTCGTAGAGGCGGGCGCCGGTTACGCGTGCAAGCATGGCGTCACCGGATGAGGCCCATCAGGGAATCGAGCATCGTGTTCGTGCTCTGGATGACGCGCGCCGCCGCCTGGTAGGCGCGCTGGAACTTCATCATCGCAATCAGTTCCTCGTCCATGTTCACGCCCGAGACGGCCTGCCGCTGCGACTTCAGCGATTCGGCCTCGGCCTGGCAGAAGGCGCGATCCTGTTTGGCCGCCGCCACGTCCGTGCCGTAGCGGCTGGAGAGGCCGGTGGCCCGGTCGTGCAGGCTGGCCGCGGCCGTGCCGTCGAAGGACACGGCCTTGTCCTGAAGGCCGAGAATGGCCAGTGCCACGGTGTTGTCGCCCGGCGGATGGGCGGAGGCGCCGGTGTCGATGCGGCCGGCCGCGATGCGGTTGGCGTCGGCCGCGATGGCCGGATCGAGCGCGATGTCGGCGGCGTTGCGGCCGTGGAAGAAGCCGTTGATCTCGTAGGCGGCGAGGAAGTTGCTGGTATCGTCGCTGAAGCCCACCGCGCCGCCGGCCGCGGCGGTGACGGTCAGCCGTCCCGAGGCGTCCACGGCGGCGGTGATGCCGGTTACGGCGTTCAGTTGCGCGGCCACGTTGTTCAGCGTTGTCGCGCCGGCCGTGATGTTGATGACGGTTCCGCCCGGCGGCGTCGGGTTGCCGGCGGCGTCATAGACGTGGACGCGGAAGCTGCCCGTGACGATCTGGCCCGCGAAGGGCACGTTCGGGTCGGCGTCCACCGGCCCCGCGGGATTGGCGGCCGGCTGGCCGCTGGTGACGCTGGAAGCGAGCGTGAGCCCCGCGCCGCTTGCATGCTGCTGGTTGACGCCGAAGATCAGGTTGGCCGCGATGCTGTCCACGCTGGCGATGTAGCCGCCGAGCTTCTGGTCGCGCAGCGCCAGCAGACCGCCGATGTCGCCGCCCTGGTCGAGGCCCTGCACCGGGCTGTTCGTGCCGGCCACGACGATGCTCGCAAAACCCGTCGGCCCCACGCCGCCGCGCGCCAGGTGGCGCGCCGTGCCATCCTGCGCCAGCAGGTCCCCGCCGCGCGTCTGGATGATGAACTCGCTGTTCTGGCCGTTGATGACCTGGATGGGAACCAGGCGGGCCAGCTTGTTCACGGCCAGGTCGCGCTGGTCGCGCAGGTCGTTGGCCTGGCTGGCCGTGGCGATTTCGCTGGCCGCGATGCGGGTGTTCAGCGACGCGATCTGGTCCAGCAGCTGGTTGGCCTGCGCGAGCTTCTGGTCAATGGCCGCGTCGGCGCTGGTCTGCGCCGTCACCAGTTGCTGGCGCATGTCCGAAAGCCCGTTGATGATGTCCTGGGCGCGGGCGCGCACGTTGAAGCGCTGGGCGGCGTCCTGCGGGTTGTTGGCCAGTTGCTGGAAGCCCTGGAAGAAGGCGTCGAGATTGGCGGCCAGCCCCGGGGCGCTGAGGCTGCCGAACACGTTTTCCACCGCGTTCAGCCCCTGCTCGATGGTGGTCGAGAAGCCCAGCGCCGAGCCGTTGGCGGCCCGCGCCCGCGCCAGGAACGGATCCACCGCCCGGCGGATGTCCGACAGTTGCGCGCCGCGGCCGAAGCTGAAGCCGCCGATGCGCTCGGGGTTCATCGTGCCCAGGTCGGGCGTCTGCTTCGAATAGCCGGGCGTGTTGACATTGGCGATGTTGTTGGCGGTGACGCGAATGGCCTGCTGCTGGGCCTTCAGCGCCGCCGCCGCGATGTTCAGCGAGGCGAAGCTCATGGCGCGCCTCCCGGGCCGTAGGTGGCCGGGGATTCGACCGCGCCGATGTGCTGGAGCACGCCACGGCTCACCTCGAAGGCGGCCTTCAGGCGGATGTGGCTGTCCTCGCTGTCGGCCCGCGCGCGAAGCATGCGCGCATGCAGGGCGCGGCGCAGCGATTGCAGCTCCCTGGCCTCGTCGGCGAAGCGCGGGGCGATATAAAGGTCGATGAACGTGGACAGGGGCAACGCCTCCTCGCCAGATGCGGGCGCACCGACGAGCGCCAGCAGGTTGCGGCACTGCGCCTCCATGTCCGCCAGCGCCGCGTGGGACTGGGCGCGCAGCTCGGCAAGGCTGGCCAGCGCCTCGCCATCGAAGCGGCGGGCGGCGAGCCGTTCCTGCTCGGCGATGCGCTCGATGTTGCGGGCGCAGTCGTCCATGTTCCGGAGCAGGCCGAAGAGTAGCCGCACGTGCTCCTCGTGGAGCTCGCGCAGCGGTTGGGCGGCGGTCACCATGCGTGCTCCGCCAGCGCGTTGATGACGATGCGCGCCGCCACCTTTTTCGAATCCACGTCGTATTCGCCGCGCTCCAGCGCGTCGCGAATCTCCTCGATGCGTTCCAGCCGCACCTCAGGCATGTCGGCAATCATCACCCGGGCCTTTTCGCGCAGCGCGGCGGCATCGGCCACCTTGACCTTGTCGGCGACGCCGGACGCGCCCGAGGCAGCGCGCTTGCGGCCGCCTCCCTTGGCGGCGGTGACGCGACCCGGCCGATTGGTTCCGTTGATGCGCATGTCAGCCTCCCCGGCGCGCCCGGAAAAGGGTCGCGGCCGTTTCACCATTATCGGCATGGCTGGCCGAATCTTGAGCCGCGTCGCCCCGAGCCCGGCCGACCTGGCGGTAGATGGCCTCGGCGATGCCGAGTCCGCCTTGCCGGGTCACGGCTTGCGCCACGGCCTGGTCGAACATCGAGCCCTGCACATCCTCGGCGAAGCCCGCGTGCAGCAGCCTGGAATGCGGCACGGTCTGGCGCATGGCGTCGAGCATCTGTTGCACCAGCATGGCCTCGAAGGCGCGGCTGGCCTTCCACAGCCGCCAGTCCGGGTGGCGTGGGTCTGGCGCATCGGCGTTGGGGGCGGTTTTGGTGTTGGGGGCGGCATCGGACGATGCCTTGGGCGCGGGCTGGTCGCGTTGGCCGCGCGCCACCTCCAGGGCGCGGGCGAAACGGCCCGTATCGCGGCGCGGGGCGGGCGACGACGCGGCCCGTTGCGGCGGCGGGTCATGCCGCATCACCTCGGCGATGACGGTTTCGACCAGATCCCTCATAGCACCTTCAGCTCCGCGTGCAGCGCCCCGGCGGCCTTGATGGCCTGGAGCACGGCGATGAGGTCGCTGGGCGTGGCGCCCACCGCGTTCAGCGCATTCACCAGCTTGCTCAGGCTCACCTGCCTGGGCAGCACCACGAGCCTGGCCTTGGCCTCCTTCACGTTCACGTCCGTGCGATCCACGGTGGCGGTGTTGCCGCCGGCGAAGGCATTGGGCTGCGACACCTGCGGCGCTTCCGTCACCGAGACGCTGATGTTGCCGTGCGCCACGGCCACGGTGTCGATGCGCACCTCGCTGCCCATCACGATGGTGCCGGTGCGCTCGTCCACGACGACCGTGGCCGGGTGATCGGTGGTCAGCTCGATGTTCTCCAGCTCGGCGATGAGCGACACGGCGTCCGAGGTCGGGTTCTCCACCCGGATGGAGCCGGCGTTCAGCGCCCTCGCCATCGGGCCGCCGAAATGGGCGTTGATGGCGTCCACCATGCGCTTGGCGGTGACGAAGTCCGGATTGCGCAGGTTCAGCGTCACGTGATCCTGGGCGTTGTTCAGGCCCTCGGGCGCGGCGCGCTCGATGTTGGCGCCATTCGGAATGCGGCCGCTGGTCGGATGCCCCTTGGTGACCTTGGACGCCTTGCCGCTGGCCGTGAATCCGCCGATGGAGATGGAGCCTTGGGCCATGGCATAAATCTTGCCGTCGCCGCCCAGCAGGGGCGTGACGAGCAGCGTGCCGCCGCGCAGGCTCTTGGCGTCGCCCAGGCTGGAGACGGTGACGTCCAGCTTCTGGCCGGGGCGGGCGAACGGCGGCAGCGTGGCCGTCACCATCACCGCCGCGATGTTTTTCGGCTTGGTGCTGGCGAGGCTCAAGTCCTTGTTGTCGCGCAGGCTCACGCCCAGCCGCTCCAGCATGGAGAGGATGCTGAACACCGAGAAGCGGGCATTGGTGGAGTTGTCCCCGGTGCCGTTCAGGCCCACGACGAGGCCGTAGCCGATGAGCGCGTTGTCGCGCACGCCCTCGATGTCCGCCAGATCCTTGATGCGCTCGGCCCGCGCCGCCGTCGCCGGCATCATGACGGCCAGCGTGAGCGCCAGCAGGGAGAACAGAGGGCGGGGGTTCATCATCGTGTTCATGCCGGCGTTCCCGTCAGAAGGGCCAGATCTGGTCCAGCGTACGGCCCAGCCAGCCTTCGTGCGCCACCGTGGCCAGTTCGCCGCCGCTGCCGTAGGTGATGGTGGCCTGCGCGATCTTCGAGGAGGCGATGGTGTTGTTCGGGGCGATGTCCACCGGCCGCACGACGCCGGAGAAGGTGAGCACCTGCGGCTGCTGGTTGATGGTGAACTGGCGGCGGCCGACGATGCGCATGTTGCCGTTGGGATAGACCTTGGTGACCACGGCCGTGACGCTGGCGGTGAGCACGTCGGAGTTGTTCGTGGAGCCGGAGCCGTCGAAATTGCGCTTGTTGGTGACGCTGATGTCGCCCTTGGGACTTACAGGTTGATTGCCCAGAGCGTTGCCATAGTCGAGGTTCAGCCCGAGGCTGGTGGAGCGGTCGGATTTCTTGCTCTTCTTCATGCCCAGCGACCGGGTGGCGTGCACGTTTTCGGAAACCAGCACCGTGATGAGATCGCCCACGCGGTGGGCCTTGGTGTCCGAGAACAGCGAGGCGCCGTCGCCCCACAGCGAGCCGGTCTTGCGGCTCTGGGCGCGCTCGTCCACGTGCGCCAGCGCCGTTTCCACCTCCTTGGCGTGTTTGTCCTCGGTCACGGAGCGGACGCTCGGCATGCATGCCGGCAGCGTCAGCGCCAGCATCATCAGCAGCATCAGCGATCGGAGTCTCAACATACCCAACATGGCCATCATGCGCCTCCCACCACGACCCGGACGGTGTGGGCGTCCACGACTCGGGCCTGGACGATTTGCTTGCTGCGCCGGTTGCGCACCGGCACGGCCTCGCCCCGGTTGGCCGCGCGCAGCGCCGTGCCCAGCGCGGTGACGCGGATGCCGCCGACGCGGGCGAGAATGGTCACCTCGCGCCCGCGCTGAACCAGCGGCGGGCGGCGAACGGCCGAGGAGAAGACGACCTCGCCCCTGGCGATGGGGCGATTGGCGCGCACGCCCACCAGCTCTCCGGGCTCGCGCCACCAGCGGCCGGCGCGGCCGGCCACGTCCGCTTTGGCGACGGTCAGCATCGAGGGGCCGAGGATGGCGCGGGCCGGGATGTCCTCGCGCGCGACAACGGCCCTGGCCCACCAGCGCACGCGAACCGGCACATACCAGCGGCGGGCATGCGCGCCCTTGCCCTGGATGGCGGTCAGGAACAGCTGCGCCGGGTGGCCGCGCAGGGCCGGCATTTGCCAGCGCGCGGCGCCTTTGGTGTCCGGCCAGCGCTGAACGCGCACCAGTTCGGCGCGCGCGCCATCCGCGACGACGCCCCGGTGAAAGAAGGCGTGCAGCGAGCGCGCCAGCGCCGCGTCGGCGGCCTCGGCCGGAGCCGCGCCCGCCTGGACGATCGCCAGCGCCGCCAGGAGCAGGATGGCCGGCCGCATCCGCATCACCGCCGGATGTTGTTGGCGGCCTGGAGCATCTCGTCCGATGCCTGGATGGCCTTGGAATTCATTTCGTAGGCGCGCTGCGCGGCGATGAGATTGACCATTTCGTCCACGGCGCTGACGTTGGACTGCTCCAGCGCGCCCTGCTCGATGGCCCCGATGCCGTTCGCGCCCGGCGTGCCGGCAATCGGCGCGCCGCTGGCCTGGCTTTCCTGGAACAGGCTCTGGCCGATGGCCGTGAGGCCGCCGGGATTGGCGAAATCGGCCAGCTGGATCTGGCC
>JALVTX010000227.1 GCA_027035825.1 Mariprofundaceae bacterium | reverse complement strand
GTGGCGCGGTTGCGCCCCTTGAGCGAAAGCTCGCCGAAATGGAAGAGAATCTTGGGCATGCGCGGCAGGCTACCCGTTCGTGGGCGGCCGCGCAGCGGTTTGACAGAGCGCCAACTAATGTATATGTTCAAGTATAAACTTGAGCGGAGGTTGTCATGAAAGCCACGGCCAGGGATCTACGGTTCCATTCCCGGGAATTGCTGGAAACGGTGCGCAGGGGCGAGGAGGTGGTCATCACCTATCGCGGAAAGCCTTGCGCCCGGTTGGTGCCTTTCGAGGAAGAAGGCGGAGCGGACGCGGATGCCGGCCGCCGCCTGTTCGGAATCTGGCGGGATCATGACGACGCCCGCGACGTGGAGGCCTACGTTCGCGAACTGCGCAAGGGTCGCGCATGCTGATCGACACCGATGTGCTCATCTGGTATCTGCGCGGCAACGAGGCCGCGCTTCGGCTGATTGAAGGGCTGAACGGCTTCGCCATCTCCGTGGTGACGTACATGGAGTTGGTGCAGGGCATGCGGAACAAGCAGGAGCTGCGCATGCTGCGTCGCGCGCTGCATGGCTGGGGTGCGGATGTCCTGTATCTGACCGAGGACATCTCGGCCAAGGCGATGTTCGCCGTGGAGCAGCATTTCCTGAGTCCCTCGATGCAACTGGCCGATGCGTTGGTCGGGGCCACGGCCGTCTGCCACGGCCTGGAGCTGGTCACGGCGAACGACAAGCATTACAAGGCCATGAAGGACGTCCGGCTCCGAAGGTTCCGGCCATAGCCTTCGCGGTTTGACATCCCGCGGTTCAGGGCTATGTTGCGCTCGCATCCGCCGGGCTTGAAGCGGGCGGGTATGTCTTCAACGAAAAGGATGATCGGAATGAGCAATCTCCCCAAATGTCCCGAATGCGGGTCTGAATACACCTACGAGGATCGCGGCATGTACGTCTGCCCCGAGTGCGCCCATGAATGGACGGCCGAGGCGGCCGGCGGCGACGAGCCGCAGGGCCTGGTGGTGCGCGACGCCCACGGCAACCTGCTGCAGGACGGCGACACGGTCACGCTCATCAAGGACCTGAAGGTCAAGGGCGCGTCGTCCGATCTCAAGGTGGGCACGAAGGTGAAAAACATCCGCCTTGTCGAGGGCGATCACAACATTGACTGCAAGATTCCGGGATTCGGCGCCATGCGCCTGAAGTCGGAGTTCGTGAAGAAAGCTTGAGGCGGCCCTAAGCCTCCAGCTCGGCCAAGCGGCGGGCGGCGGCCTCCAGCTCCCGCTCGCTGAACACGGAAATGCCGTGGCGGGCCAACAGCCGCGCGGTGACGCCCTGGCCCTTGCGCTTGCGGCCCGTGAAGCTGCCATCGCTCACCGATTTCGCGCCGCAGGAGGGGCTGCCCTCCTTGAGCACGGCCACCTTGATGCGGTGCTTCCAGCATTCGGCGAGCGCGCGTTCCGCGCCGGCGACAAAGGCGTCGGTCACGTCGCGGCCATCCTTGCGGCGCACCCGCCGTCGCCCGGCGAGCACGCCCTCGGCGTCCCCCTCCTCGATCTCGGCCGGCGCGCGCGGCGTCTCCAGCCCGCCTTCCACCTCGGGGCAGAAGGGCACCACCCGTTCCTCAGCCAGCCACTGGTCGAGGATGCGCGATTCCTGGCCGGAGGGGCGGCAGTCGCCGCCGTCGTAGCGCACCTTTTCGCCCAGCAAACAGGCCGAAACCAGCACCTTTTCCCTCACCATGCGCCAAACCTTGCCAGTTCCGCCTTGGTTGGCAAACCCTGCCGCGCGCCGAGTTTCGTGCAGGTCAGCGCGCCGGCCAGCGAGGCCAGCCGCAGGGATTCTTCCCAGCCGCGCCCGTTCGCCAGCGCCCAGGCCAGCGCGCCGTGGAAAGCGTCGCCCGCGCCGGTGGAGTCCACCGCCTCGATGTCGGGAGCTTGCAACCGGCCGCGCGCGCCGTCGCGCGCCCAGATGAGCCCCGCCTCGCCCAGCGTGATGACCACGCAGTCGTTGACGGAGGCCAGCGCATCCAGCGCCGCGTCCATGTCCTCCGTGCCTGCCCACTGACGGGCGAATCGCGCCGAGGCGGCCAGCACGTCCACGCGCGGCGCCAACAGGCGCGTGCCGTCGTGCAGGCTGCCGGCGTCCAGCAGCGTGAGCCGCCGGGCATCCCGGGCGCGCGCCAGGATGGCCTCGGAGAGGCGCGGTTCATGCCCGTCGAAGAGAAAGACGCGGGCGGCGTCGCCCGGCACGTCCGCCGCGTTCGCCGCCAGCGGCGCGGTTTGCGCCTTGTAGTTGACGACGCTGCGCGCGCCATCGGGCTTGGCCAGGATTTGCGACACCGGCGTCGGCGCATCGCCGCGCACGATCCAGCGCGTGTCCACGCCCTCGGCCTCGAACTCGCGCAAGTGCATGTCGCCGAAGAGATCCGCGCCCAGGTAGCCGCAGAAGCCGGCCTTGCCGCCGAGCCGCGCCGCCTGCATCGCCGCATTCGCCGCCGGCCCGCCGCCGCCCAGAGCCATCGCCTCGGCATGCAGCTTCTCGTTGGGCGCGGGGTGGCGCGCCACGGTCATCGTGATGTCGAAGGCCGCGTGGCCCACGCAGAGCACGTCCAGCATCAGGCCCTAGTAGAATCGCTGAATGACGCGGGCGCGGATGCCGCCGCAGCGGGGGCAACGGCAGGGTTCGGATTCATCCAGCCGGAACTCGGCGCGGCAGTTCATGCAGCGATACAGGATTTCCATGGAAGTTCCCTCCAGCCCCGCGAACGCGCGCCGCTCGTTCTTGGCGGCCGCTCATCCCGTTCCGAAAACCCAGAACCATCCCGCATTATACCAGCAATGCAGGCCCGCCGGCCATGCCAGGCTACGGGTGCGCTCGCGCGCATGGCCGAACACCAGCGAAGGGAAGAACACCAGCGCCGCCATCAGCGGCGGATGTGATGGAACATGTAGCAGCGCGAAGACCAGGCTGGTCAGCACATTGGCGCGGCTCACCGGCCCCAGCCGCCGCCCGCCCCACGTCCGCTCCAGCATCCAGCCTTGGATGACGCCGCGAAACACCACCTCCTCGGCGGCCGGATACAGTCCCGCCAGCAGGAATAGCCGCCAAGCGCCCCGCCAGCCGTCGTCGAGGACAGCGCCCCAATGCACGGCATCCGGCCACAATGCCGCCGCGGCCAGCCAAACGACAGGGGCGGCCATCACGGCCGCCCCCATTTCCAGCGTTTGGCGCACGGCTGTCACGTCCCGCGTTTCGGTCGGCGGCGGCCCGCCAGGCCCAGAAGCCACGCCCCCGCGGCCAGCGCCGGCAGCAGCGGGTCGAACCCGCCAGCGCCAAGCCGCATCACGCAGCCGCCTCCGCCGCCCGCGGCCACGCCACCGCCAGTGCCGCCGCTCGGCGTGCCGACAAGGATGTCGCCAAGACCGCCCACGGCCACGAATTTGCCCAAGGCGCCATTCCATATGACATTCATGAGACCGATGGACGTGCCCGAAGTCTGGGATGTCCAATTCGAGCCATCCTGACTCGAAATGATTGTGCCTGTTGCGCCCACGGCCACGAATTCCTTGCCGCTCCATGTCACGTTGTTAAGATCATAGACGGGCAAGCCGGTGACGCGAGACCAATTGATGCCGTCCGGGCTGGTCAGAATCGCACCGGCAAGTCCCACGGCTACAAACTGCGTGCCATTCCAGGTCACCCCATTCAGGGCGTATGTGCCGCCGGCGTTCTGGGGCGTCCAGTTCACGCCATCCGTGCTGGTCAGGATCGCGCCGCCCCAGCCTACAGCCACGAACTGCGCGCCGCTCCACGTTACGTCGTAAAGCACGTTGGCTGTCCCTGAGTTTTGGAACTTCCATTTTACGCCATCCAGACTGGTCAGGATCGTTCCAGAAGCGCCCACCGCCACGAATTGTGCACCATCCCAAGCCACGCTGGTAAGGTCCTTGGTCGTGCCCGAATTTTGCGACGTCCAGATCACGCCATCCGGGCTGGTCACAATCGCGCCGCGAAATCCCACGGCCACGAATTGATTGCCGCTCCAGGCCACGCCGCGCAGATTGCTGGTTGCAGGCGTGCCGTGCAGCGTCCACGTTATGCCATCAGGACTGGTTATGACCGACCCACCTTGACTCACGGCCACGAACTGTGATCCATCCCAGATGATGTCGAAGAATGCCATGTTTATGTATATGTTGGTGGTTCTTATGGTCCAGGTCACGGCGCTCGGGCTGGTCAGGATTATGCCCAAGGCGCCCACGGCCACGTACTGCGTGCCGCTCCACGTGACGCCGAAAAGCATATTGTTCGTCCCCGAGGTTCGTAGCGTCCAGTTTATGCCATCCGTGCTGGTTGTCACGTGAACGCCGTCCACGGCCACGAATTGTGTGCCGTTCCAGGTGATGTCTCCCAACGTGGCTGTCGTATTCGAAGTCCGCGGCGTCCAGGTTATGCCATCGGGACTGGTGATAAGCACGCCATTCCATCCCACGGCCACGAACAGATTCAGCGCACCGCTCCAGGCCACGCTTAGAAGGTCTCGATTTCCAGTAGCATTGGGCCCCGATGTCTGATTGGCCCAGGTCACGCCGTTCGAGCTGGTCAGCACCGCACCGCTTTGGCCGACGGCCACGAACTGTGTGCCGTTCCATACCACGCCATAAAGATGCTTGACGGTGTTCGAAGTTTGCGCTGTCCACGAGATGCCGTCCGGGCTGGTCAGAATTGTGCCCGAATTACCCACGGCCACGAACTGCGCGCCATCCCACGCCGCTGCATAGAGGTTGTTGGTTGTGTTCGAAGTCCGCGTTGTCCACGAGATGCCGTCCGGGCTGGTCAGAATTGTGCCCAAATCACCCACGGCCACGAACTGCGCGCCATTCCACGTGATGCCCTCAAGTCGGTTGGTCGTTCCCGAGGTTTGGGGTGTCCAGGTCACGCCATCCGGGCTGGTCACAATCGTGCCCAAATCACCCACGGCCACGAACTTCGTGCCGTTATGCGCGACATCAAGCAAATCATTCCCCGTCGGTTTCGGGTTAGCCCAGGTCCAGTTGATTGACGCTGCTGTAGGTGCCGGCGTCGCCGTTGCGGCGTGAGCCGGCGGTACATAAAGGCCTGCTACAAGAGCCACGGCCATCAAGCATCGAGCTAGCATATCCGCCCTCCTTCTCTATCGGCATTCTGTATTGAGTGAGCTTGCGCCCAATCAAGCCATTGTTCTCGAAAGGCGGATACTTGCCCGAGGAGGGACAAGCCTTTGACGGAGGCGATGAACGCAGCCAAAGTCGCCACCTTCCTCAGCCCAGAATAGAGGGGGGGGACAAAGAAAGTCAAGAAGTCAAGATTTTTATGTGGGAAGGGGAGGATTGCCGGTTGTCTATCGCAAAGGGACGGCGTGACATCAAGTCACCCCGGATTTGGCATGGGAACTATTGCACAGGGGCTGTCCTGGTTCAGACAGATGTGAGACATTGAGGGCAAGAGGGAGGGCCTCCATTCTTGGGGTTGAAAGACCACGAGAGAAAGGAGGCCCTGATGCGGATTATAGGGATGCCTGGGGCGATTTGT
>JALVTX010000226.1 GCA_027035825.1 Mariprofundaceae bacterium | reverse complement strand
GGCGCGGATCGAGGCGGAACGGGGGCAGCTCCAGGAACGGCTGGCCGAGCAGACCGGGAACCTGCTGCGGGAACGGGACGAGCAGTCCCGCGCGCTGCTCGAGGCGCGACTGGGCGAACTCATCGCCACGCGCCAGCAGCGCCTGAGCCGCGAAATGCAGCAGACCCTGCACGACGTGCGCGACCGCATCGCCGCCAGCGTCGCCGAATCCATGAAGGGCTCCACGGACACCCTGAACCGCCAGTTCGACCAACTGACCACGCGCGTGGACAAGAAGCTGGACCAGATCTCCGGCCGCGTGGACGAGCGGCTGGACAAGGGCTTCGAGAAAACCCAGAAGGTGTTCTCGGACGTGCTGGCCCGTCTTTCCGCCATTGACGAGGCGCAAAAGCGCATTGACGCCCTGTCGCGAAACGTGGTCTCGCTCCAGGACGTGCTCACCGACAAGCGCGCGCGCGGCGCCTTCGGCGAAGTCCAGCTCTCGCAGCTGGTGCGGCAGGCGCTGCCGCCCGGCTCGTGGGAAATGCAGGCCACGCTTTCCAACGGCAAGCGCGCGGACTGCCTGCTCAAGCTGCCCGAACCCATCGGCCATATCGTCATCGACGCCAAGTTCCCGCTGGAGAGCTACCAGGCCAGCGTGGACGGCGACCGCCCGGAAACCGAGCGCCGGCAGGCGGCGGCGCGCTTCCGGCAAGACGTGAAGAAACATATCCACGACATTGCCGAAAAATACATCGTGCCCGGCGAAACGGCGGACAGCGCGCTGATGTTCCTGCCCTCGGAGGCCGTGTTCGCCGAACTGCACGCGCATTACCCCGAGCTCATCGCCGAATCGCACCGCCACCGCGTATGGATTGCCAGCCCGACGACGATGATGGCCATCCTGACCACCATCGCGGCGGCGCTGAAGGATGCCGAAACGCGCAAGCAGGTGCACATCATCCAGCGCGAGCTGGGCGAGCTGGCCAAGGATTTCGGCCGCTTCGGCAAGCGCTTCGAGAACCTCAGCCGCCACATCCGCCAGGCCAAGGAGGACACCGACCAGATTCACATCTCGGCGGAGAAGATCAGCAAGCGCTTCGAAAAGATCGAGCGGGTGGAGCTGGACGCCGCGCCGCCGCTCCCCGGAGAGACGGACTGAACGCGGGCGAGTCTTCGCCGCGCCTGCGCGTGGCCACATTCAATATCCAGGCCGGCATCGGCAGCCGCCGGCCGCGTCACCTGCTGACGTACAGCCACCGCTACGTGCTGCCGCACCGGCAACTGCTCGCCAACCTGGGACTCATCGCCGAGCAACTGGCCGACTTCGACATCGTCGCATTGCAGGAAACCGACAGCGGCTCCTTTCGCACCCACCATATCCACCAAGCCGAATACATCGCCTTCAAGAGCGGCATGCCCCACTGCCACACGCAGGTCACGCGCGCCATCAGCCGCGTGGCGCGCATCAGCCTGGGGCTCTTGAGCCGCTTTCCGTGCATTCACCTGGAACGCCATCGGCTGCCCGCCTCCCGGCACGGGCGCGGCCTGATGGAAGCGGTGCTGAACGTGCATGGCCGCGAACTCGCCGTCTTCGTCACCCACCTGTCGCTCCGGCAAGCCAGCCGCATGCGCCAGATGGACTTCCTCATCCGGCGACTGAACCGGCATGACAGCGCGCTGCTGATGGGCGACCTCAACTGCGAACCGGGATCGCCGGAGTTCCGGCATCTGCTGGCGGCCACCCGCCTGAGCCCGCCCCGCCATGCGCCCGCCACCTTCCCCAGTTGGCGGCCGGCGCGCCGGCTCGACCACATCCTCGGCACGCCGGACATCGCCTTCCACGGCCTGTCGGCCATGCCCTTCGTCTGCTCCGACCACCTGCCGGTCGCGGCCACCCTCAGCCTGCAAGCTGCCACCAGCCCCGAGCCTCCGGTGCGTGTCTCCCGCAAGACAAAGAGAACATAACCCGTCAGAAGCATCCCGGCCCATCACAAGCAAAGGCCCGCCGCTTGCGCGACGGGCCTCTTTTTGCGCGCGCCGGGCAACCCGGCCTTGCCGCGTCTTACTGCTTGATGGCCACCAGCCCCGGCGCGATGGCGACATTGCCGTCCGAGGAAACGAACATCGTCGGATTCCCCGGCAGGTTGGTCGTCGCCGTGCCATTGGCGCCCGGCGTGAACGTCGCGGAGAACGCCGCGCCCGCGCAGGCGAATGACGTCACCGCAGCCGGCCCACATTCAACCGGCGAAGAGGGTTGGCCCGCCTGATTCTGCTCCAACCGCATGGAAATCAGCACGCCGTTGCCCGGCACGCTCCCGCTGGCGTTGGCCCCGGCCAGCAGCACCGTGCCCTGCTCCGCCTGCGGCCCCTTGTTGTTCGGCGCTGTCACCAGCGAGCTGTTGCTCGTGTAATAGGCGGTGAAGTAATGATAGGCCGTGTTCGCCAGCGCGGGCGCGCCAACCGAATGAAGGATGGCGAAGCCTGCGTTCTTGAACTGAGGGCCACCAGTGGCGTTGCTCATGATGTACTCGGCAAACGCGCCATACTGAAGGTTCGCCGAGGGCGCGATGTAAATAACGCCCGTCGAGGTTGCGGTATTGATGTTAATCTTGATGAGTCCATTGGAGGCGATGATGCTGTAATTCACGGTAGAGGTGCTGGGAGCCGGCCATGTCTGCCCCACGAGCCTGCTCTGCATGGTCACCGTCGCGGTGCCATTCTGGGCAAAGGTGATGGAGCCCTTGTCCTGCGTCATCGCGGGCATGGCGCCGCCCCCATGCGTTCCCCCCTGCGCCACGAAATCGAAGGTCTTGCCGGCAAGCTGCGCCTGCGTGATGTTGGTCGCCGGTTTCTGGACGCCGTAGATGATGTCCGTGGTCGGTCCGCCCGAGCCGATGTTCACGCCGGCAATCACCATGCCGTCGCTGGTGACGTTGCCGCCAAAGGCGTTTTGGGCCATCCAGCTTCCATCCGGGTTGACGGTCAGGGGCATTGAGCCGGAATACGCAGCAATCACACCGTTATTACCCCAAGCAGAAATCCCCACGTAAGGCGCGTTGCCGCCATTCGTCGTGGGAAAGGTCACGGTGCCGATTTCCAGGCTGTCCACATTGGCGTCATTATCCTGGTAGGATTGATAAACGTAGTAATACGTCTTGCCCAGCGAGGACGACACCGGTGTCGGCGGCGCGGGCAGCGTGGCGAAATTCGCTCCGGCGGGCGACGCGTAGTTCGTGGTTGCCGTATGCAACGCCGTCAACGTCGTCTTCTTCTGCGCGAGCGACGCCGGGTTGCCACTGGCGTCAAACAGCCCCGTCGCGCCCGGCCCAAGGCTGCCCTTCGCATACGTCGCCGGATCCACCGCCCCACCAGGACCGTTATTGGCCACCTTGGCCACGGCCGCCAGCACGCGGGCATAGTGCTTCTGCTTCGCGGTCGTGGCGGCGGGCAGATTGGGGTTGCCAATATCCGCCGGCTTCGTGGTCAGGATGTCCACGCCGTTCAGGCCAAGCTGACCCGCCACATAGGCGGCCGCCTGCTCGATGTCCTTCGCCGTCGGATTGGCCTTCTTCGCCACCGCCGCAGCCACGATATCCGTGAGCGGCGTGATCGCCACGCTCGCGTTCGCGCCCGCCTTCGGCAGCACGGACTGGACTGCAAAGTTAGGCGTAGTCGGCAAGGCCGTGGCCACGCCCGTGGCCTCGTCCAGATAGGTGGACTGCGCCGTCGGCGTCAGCTCGAACAGCACCGGCCCCGTATAGCCATTGAACGTGATGGTGAAGGAGCCATCGGCAGCCGTGGTGGCCGTTCCCAGCTGCGCGCCCTTGGCGCCATTCACCAGCTTGTAGGCCGTCACCGTGCCGTTGGTCACCTTGCCCAGGTTGGCCACGCCGGAAACGGTCGTCCCTCCGCCTCCGCCGCCGGCAACCGAGGCGGCGCCCCCGCCTCCGCCGCCACAGGCCGCCAGCGCCATCGCGCAGGCCGCCAGGGCGGAAATCATCTTCGTTCGCATCATTCCCGATCCTCCTTCTCTTTCAAATATGGTTTGTGGCGAATGCATCTATCGCCATTAAGGGACGAAACCAACCACACTCGGGGGGGGGGGGCAAGCGCGGATTCGCATGATGGAAACGCCCGCGCGAGACTCTGATCGCCGCATATAACAGCCCGGAAACCGGCGCGGCCAAAACCGGCCAGCAAAAGGAAGAGCGGTGACAAAAAAGGCCCTGGCGGAAAGCCAGGGCCCGGTCATCCGGCGCAACTATAGGGAGGGGAGGAGGGAATAACGCCGAATTGATGCGAACCATACAGGGTCAACATTGAAATATCATGAACAGCGCATGAATTTTTCTTCATGTTCGCTGCCGCATGCTTGCCCGTTCGCATCGCGGCGTCCCGCGCCCCCGCCCGCGGCGAGAACTGGCTGGGGGACTAGGATTCGAACCTAGATTGACGGAGTCAGAGTCCGCTGTCCTGCCGTTAGACGATCCCCCAACGGTTGGAAGGCCGGATTGTAGGAAGGCCGCCGTTCAAGTCAATGGCCCTGCCGCCAAGCCGCCCCCAACGCTTCAGAACGGCCACCACCATGGCGACTCCAGCTCGTCCCTGCATGCGGCGATCTGCGAACGGTAGCGCGCCGCGCGGCGCTCCACCTTGCGCGCCACGCGCATCAGCCACGGCTTCTTGCGGTAGGTCTTGCGCCGGTAGCCGCCCAGGCCCTCGTGGTAGGCTAGGTAGAGGCGGTAGGCATCCCACTTGGAGATGCCCAGCTTCCGGTGCGCCATCGCGCCATACCAGCCGATGAAGTCGGTCACGTCGCCGAAATCGTCGCGGTCGGCGCCGCTGTTGCCGGTCTTGCGCCGGTACCAGTCCCAAGTGCCGTCCTTGACCTGCGCGTAGCCGAACGCGGAAGACTTGCGCCCCCAGGGAATGAAGCCGAGCAGGTAGTCGCGCGGCGCCTTGGCCTGGGCGCGGAAACGGGATTCCTGCCAGATGATGGCCAGCTGCACGTGGATGGGCACGCCCCATTTTTCCTGGGACGCCTTGGCGTCGTCGTACCAGCCCGATTTCTCGCGGAAAATCTCGCAACCATTGTCCAGGTGCCTGGGCGGCGTGGTGGCGCAGCCGCCCAACGCCAGCAGCACAAGCAGACTCCAGCGCAGCCGTCGCCCGCGCACGGCTACATCAGCACCCGCTCGATGCCGCCGGCGCGCACCCGCTCGATGAAGCGGCGTTGCCAGTCCTCGCCGTGCAGGTGGCGGGCCAGCTCCACGACGATGTAATCGGCCTCCACCCCCGTCTCGCCCTCCAGACGGGACAAGCCCTGCAAGCAGGACGGACAGGACGTGAGCACGCGCAGCGCATCCTCGTCCGCGATGCGCGCCCTGGCGCGCGCCATTTCCTCCTCCTTGCGGGCGCGGATCTTGCCGGCGATGGCCGGCTTGGCCACGGCCAGCGTGCCGGCCTCGCCGCAGCACTCGGGCGAGGCCACGGACTCGCTGCCCAGCAGGGCGCGGATCGCTTCCTCGGAGCCGTGCCGCTTCAGCGGCGTGTGGCAGGGCTCGTGGTAGATGTAGCGGCGGCCGCTCACGCCCTCGGC
>JALVTX010000225.1 GCA_027035825.1 Mariprofundaceae bacterium | reverse complement strand
TATTGCCGATGCGCCATGCGGACATCCCGTTGCTGCTTTCCAGCTCCGTCATCCGGCTGGTCAGCTTCACCGGCAGCCCGGCCGTGGGCTGGCAGCTCAAGAAGCAGGTGGAGCGCCAGCCCGTGCTACTGGAGCTGGGCGGCAACTCCGGCACCATCGTGGACGGGAGCGCCGACGTGGACGAGGCGGCCCGACGCTGCGCCATGGGCGGATTCGCGCAGGCGGGCCAGTCCTGCATCGCCGTGCAGCGCATCTACGTCCATGAATCCATCCACGAGGCCTTCCTCGAAGCGCTGACCAGGGAAGCAGGCGCCATGAAGACGGGCGACCCGCGACGGGAGGATGTGGCGGTAGGGCCCGTCATCCACGGGCAGGCGGCAGATCGCATCATGACCTGGATCGAGGAGGCCGTGGCGGCCGGCGCGCGCATCGCTTGCGGCGGACGACGGCTGCCCGAGGGCGCGGGCAACCTGATCGAACCGACCATTCTCGTGGACGTGGATGAGGACATGGGCGTCTGCCGGCGGGAAATCTTCGGCCCCGTGGTCACCGTCGCCCCGTTCGCCGCGCTGGACGACGCCATCGCCCGCGTCAACCGATCGGACTTCGGCCTGCAAGCCGCCATCTTCAGCCGCGATCTCGCCCACGTGCAACGGGCCATCGAGGCGCTCGAGGTCGGCGGCGTGGTGGTCAACGACGCGCCCACCTTCCGCGTGGATCACATGCCCTATGGCGGCGTCAAGGCATCGGGCCTGGGGCGCGAGGGACTGCGTTCGGCCATGCTGGAGATGAGCGTGGAAAAGATGGTGGTGATGAAACGGGTGGCGTGAGCCTGCTCCCTTCGTCAGATTCCGCATCCCATGGAAGTCAACGCCTTCATCCTGGAACTGCTGACCGTGCTGCTCGGCGCGCGCCTGGCCGGCGAGGCTGCGGCGCGGGCGGGCGTGCCGGCCATGATGGGCGAAATGACCGCCGGCATCGTGCTGGGGCCAAGCCTGCTTGGCTGGATCAGCGCCAGCCACATGCTCCACCTGCTGGCCGAGATCGGGCTGATCCTGCTGCTCTTCGAGGTGGGGCTGGACACGAACATCGCCAACCTGATGCGGCGCGGGCGGGCCTCCATCGTGGTCGCCGTCACGGGGTTCGTCGCGCCGCTGGCGCTGGGCTTCGCGCTGGCGCGCTGGGGCTTCCACCAAAGCGCCATCGTGTCGCTGTTCATCGGCGGCGCCCTCACCGCCACCAGCATCGGCGTCACCATGCGGGTATTGCGCGATCTGGGCCTGCAACGATCGCGCGCGGCCGAGGTGGTGCTGGGCGCGGCGGTGCTGGACGACGTGCTCGGCGTGGTGCTGCTGGCGCTGCTGTTCGAGTTCGCCGGCGGCGGCGCAAGCCTCCTCAATGCCGGCCGCATCCTGCTGTTCGTGGCCCTGTTCCTCGTCCTTGCGCCGGTGGCGGCCAGCCTGATGAGCGGCCTCGTCTGTCGCTTCCGCCGGCATTCCGTCATTCCCGGGCTGATCCCGACCTCCGCCGTCATCCTGGTGCTGTTCTTCGCCTGGCTGGCGCACGCGGTGGGCGCGCCCGCGCTCCTGGGCGGCTTTGCGGCGGGACTGGCGCTCTCGCCCCATTTCAAACTGCCGGGCCTGCCGAAGCTGGCGCCGGACGCCGACTTTCTCACCGATGTGGAGCAAGACACCCGGCCGGTCATCCACCTGTTCACGCCCATCTTCTTCGTGATGGTCGGCGCCTCGCTGAACCTGCGAGCCGTGGACTGGGCCTCGCCCACGGTGTGGTGGATGGCCACAGCGCTGCTGGCGCTGGCGCTCGTCACCAAGGTGATCGGCGCCTTCCTGATCCGGGCCGAACGGAAGGAACGCTGGATGATCGGCGCGGCCATGATCCCGCGCGCCGAGGTGGGCCTGATCTTCACCGAACTGGCCCGCACCTCCAACGTGTTCGGCGATGAGCTCTATGCCGTGATGATCCTGGTCATCGCCGGCACCACCATCCTGCCGCCCATGCTGATGAAGCGCCTGGCGCGGCAGTGAACGAACCATCGTCAGCGCCATCCCGGCAAACCCATCCCGGCGAACCATCCCGGAAAAAAGGAAGGGCCGCCAAGGGCGGCCCCTGAAGGAGGAAGAGATGAAGACCGTTGGAGGGTGGTGAGCCGGCCAGGTCTCGAACCTGGGACCCGCAGATTAAAAGTCTGCTGCTCTACCAACTGAGCTACCGGCCCCGATCTGGTACTCCCAAGGGGAGTCGAACCCCTGTTTCCGCCGTGAGAGGGCGGCGTCCTGGACCACTAGACGATGGGAGCGTCAGCGAGGGCGGGATTTAACTGGATTCTTCCCCGTTCGTCAATCGTTCGGTGACCCCGGCATCCAATGGGCCCAGGAGGGCGTGCAACGCGTCCCGAAGCCCGCCCTGGTCGAGCTTCTGCTTCACCAGATAGGCGTCCGCGCCGGCCTCCAGGCCCTTGAGACGATCCTCCGCCGATTCGCGCGTGGAGATGATCAGGATGGGCAGGTCTTCGTATCGCTTCTCGTTGCGCACGCGGCGCACCAGGCCAAAGCCATCCAGCCGCGGCATCTCCAAGTCGGTAATCAGGATGTCGTAGTCGCGCCGTTGCATCTTCTCCAGCGCATCCAGGCCGTCGATGGCCGTGTCCACCCGCGCGCCCATGGATTCGAGCAGCGCCTTCTCCACCTGCCGGGCAATGATGGAATCCTCGGCCAGCAGGGCGCGGAACCGGGCCGGCGCTTCCGTCTCCGCCTTCGGTGGCCGCGCCTCGCGCGCCGCGCGCTCCAGCCGCGCATCGGGCGCCGTGCGCCCCATTTCCTTGATGCCGTAGGGCTCGATCAGCAGCACCACCGAGCCGTCCTCGGCAATGGTGTTGCCCATCAGGCCCTGCGCCTGATAGCGCTTCAGATACGGATCCAGCTCGCGAACGATGACCTCGGCGTCGCCATACAGCTCGTCCACGACGATGCCCGTGAAACCCTCGATATGCTTGGCGATCAGCACCATCGGCTGCTCGGCCAGCTCCGCGCCGGCATCGCCCGGCAGCATGCGCCGCAAGTCCACCAGCGGCACCTTCTGGCCGTCGTAGGCCAGATACCGCCGCCCCTCGGCCTCTTCGATATCGCCCGGCCCGGGAGCGGCCACGTGCTCCAGCATGTGCGTGAGCATCCCGAAGCGCTGGCCGCCCATGCGGAACAGCAGCGCCCGCTGCACGGCGATACTGACCGGCAGGGAAATGATGAACCGGGTTCCCTGGCCCTTCTCGGTGTCGATGCGGATGGCGCCCGTGAGCCGTCGCAGCGTATCCTGCACCACGTTCATGCCGATGCCGCGGCCGGCCGTCTGGTCCACCTCCCGCTTGGTTGAGAATCCGGGGCGAAAGATCATCTCCAGCGCCTCGGCGTCATCCATGGCCTCGGCCTCGGCCTGCGTGGTCACGCCCTTCTCCACTGCCACGCGACGCACGACATCCGGATCGATGCCGCGGCCGTCATCCACCACCTCGATCTGGATTTCGCTGCCGCTCTGGGTCGCCGCCAGCGTCACCTGGCCGGCCTCGGGCTTGCCGGCGCGCAGGCGCTCCTCAGGCGTTTCGATGCCGTGCGCGATGGCGTTGTTGATCAGATGCACCAAGGGCTCGGTCAGCGCATCCACCACGCCCTGGTCGCATTCCACCGTCTCGCCCGCCATGACCAGCCGCACCTTCTTGTCATAGCGCTGGGCCATGTCGCGCACCGCGCGCGGGAAGGTGGCGAACACCGCATCCAGCGGCCGCAGCATGAGCCCCAGCACGCGGTCGCGCAAATCATCCAGTTGGATGCGCTGGCGCTCGGCGACGTACCCCGCGTCATGTTCCAGGCGACGGCCCAGGAGAGACACCGAGGCCAAGTGCGCATCCAGCCGATCCAGCGCCTCCAGCACCGCCGCATCATCGCCGCCAGCGCCCGGCAGCCGTTCCCGCAACCGCGCAACCATGCCTTGGGCTCGCGAGAGATGCCGGCTCAGCGTCCGCGCGTCACGCGACAGGCGCCCATGCTCGCTCTTGGTGGTGCCCAGCTCGATGACCTGGCCGGCCAGCGCATCCAACCGGTCGGCATCCACGCGCAGGAAGCGGCCGCTGCCCCGCACATGGGAAACCCGGGCGCGCGTCTCGCTGAGGTCGGGCCGGAAGCGGTTGGTCTCCGTCACGCCGGCGGATTCGTCCGCAGCCGCCTCGATCTCCGCATTGGACGCGGCTCTCTCCTCGTCCCCTGCGCGGGCCTCGTCCACCGTCGCAGCCTGACTCTCGCCCGCCTGCTCCAGCTCCGCCAGCAGGGTTGTCAACCGGCTCCGCGCCGCCGGCGCATCGAGCCGTTCGGCATCCTCCGATTGCAGGCGCGCGGCCAGCTGGTCGTGCAGATCGAACAGGAACTGGATCATCGCCGGCGTCCGGCGCTCCGGATGCTCGATCAGGTGCTCCATCGCGTCCTCGAACACGTGCGCCACCCCGCCCACGTCCTCCACGCCCAGCATCATCGCCGAGCCCTTGATGGTGTGCGCGTCCCGGCGCAGCCGGATCAGCCCCTCCTCGTCCAGCGTCCCCGCCTCGAACGCCACCAGACCCTCGTTGATGGACGACAACCGCCCCCGCGCCTCGTCGAAAAACGAGGCCAGGAACTGCCCCATGTCCAGTCCCATGCTCCCGGCGGCTGCATCCGCGGCCTCATCCGTCGCGGCCCCGGCGGCGCCGTCATCCGGTTCACCGGTTTCGGCCGCCCTGACGAGCGCTTCCTCGGGCGCGGCCGTCTCCGACACATCCGCGGGCTGTTCCTCCCGTGGCTGCTCGCGCACGGCCTCGGGCGGCAGGCGCTCGCCCTCCGCCGCCTCGGCCATCAGGGTTTCCAGTTGCGCGCGCGCCGCCGCACCATCGAGCCGCTCGGCATCCTCCGATTGCAGGCGCGCGGCCAGCTGGTCGTGCAGATCGAACAGGAACTGGATCATCGCCGGCGTCCGGCGCTCCGGATGCTCGATCAGGTGCTCCATCGCGTCCTCGAACACGTGCGCCACCCCGCCCACGTCTTCCACGCCCAGCATCATCGCCGAGCCCTTGATGGTGTGTGCGTCCCGGCGCAGGCGTATCAAACCCTCCTCGTCCAGCGTCCCCGCCTCGAACGCCACCAGACCCTCGTTGATGGACGACAACCGCCCCCGCGCCTCGTCGAAAAACGAGGCCAGAAACTGGGAAAGATCGAGACCGCTCATGGCAGGGCGAGGATTCGCGCGCGCCGTCAGACCATCCGATGCAGTTCTTCCGCCACGTCGCGGAGACGCGCGGCCGATTCGCGGGTGGTCTGCATCTGCTGGTTCGCGTCGTTGAGCAGCTGGCTGATCTGGCGCATCGTTTCGATGAACTCGCGGTTACTGGCGTCCTGCCTGTCCGTGGCCTTGGCGATGTGCTGCACGGCCAGGCTGGTCTTCTCGGACATGGCGCGCATCATCTTCAGCGCTTCGCCCGCGCGCTGGGCGATTTCCACGCCCTTGGCCACCTCTTCCAGCCCCTCGCGGGTCACGGCCACGGATTCCTGCGAGGAGTGATGCACCTCGTCCACCACGGTCTGGATTTCATCGGTGAACTCGCGCACACGGTCGGACAGGCGTCG
>JALVTX010000224.1 GCA_027035825.1 Mariprofundaceae bacterium | reverse complement strand
CGGTGAACATGTCACGGGTGTGGCGGATGATGATGAGGTTGCCGTAGCCGGTCAGCCGGTGACTGGAATACACCACCTCCCCGCTGGCCGCGGCGCGCACGGGCGAGCCTTCCGGGGCGCCAATGTCAATGCCGTCATGCGGCCGGCCGTGGCGGCGGCCGAAACCGCTGGTGGTGGGCCCGTTGGCGGGCCAGATGAGCCGCACCACGCCATGCCTTGCGGCCGCTTTGCCATGATGCGCGGAATGCCGCGCGCGGTGGCGTGTCGTCTTGCCGCCGCGGGAGGCCTTGCGCTTCACGTGATGCGGCGTGGCATGGCGATGGCTGGCCCGATGCCGCGGCAGGGGAAGGTAGCTGGGCTTCGGCGCCTTGCCATGAATGTAGAGGCGCTGCCCGACATAAATGGTGTAGGGCGGGCGGATGCGATTGCGCCGCGCCAGGTCATGGTAATCCAGCCCATGGCGGCGGGCGATGCCGTACAACGTGTCCCCGGGCCGCACCTGGTAAACCACCGTGCGCGGGATGTGCAAGCGGCGCTTGGCGTGCGGTGGAACGGTCGTATGGAAGCAGCCCGACAGGCCAACGGACACGGCCAGCGCCACGGCCAGCAACGTGGCCAGCGAACAGGCCCTCGCCAGCAGCCGGGCGGGCATCCTCACCGCCACCACCAGAGCATGGCAAAGCCGGCCACCACCAGCGCCGCCACGGCCAGGGTCAGCCATTCGAAATGACGCTCCACCAGCTCACGCAGCCGCGCCCCGCCCCAGCGCAGCAGCGCCCCCTCCAGGAAAAAGCGAGCCCCGCGCGAGACCAGCGCCGCCCCCAGAAAGCCGGGAAACGACAGGCCGAAGGTTCCGGCGGCGATGGTCACCACCTTGAACGGAATGGGAGAAAAGCCAGCCGCCAGCACCACCCACAGCCCGTACTGGCGGAAGAGCTCCTGCACGTGGTCGAACTGCGCCATCGCGCCATAAAATTCCAGCAATGGCCGGGCCACGCCGGCAAACAGGGCCATGCCGATGCCATAGCCCAGCGCAGCCCCGACCGTCGAGCCCGCCGTGGCAATGGCCGCCAGCCTCAGGCCGATGCGGGGATCGCCGAGCGCCAACACGACCAGCAGGATGTCCGGCGGGATGGGAAAGACGCTCGCCTCGATGAGCGCGATGAGGAACAAGGCTGCATGCGCCTGGGGGTGATCCGCCCACGACAGCGTCCAGTGATAGCACCGCCGCAGCCAGGCCGGCTTCAGGAGGCGGGCGAACGCGGAAATGTCAGCCGCCCCGCACCAGCGGCACGAAGACGCAGTCGTCAAAACGCTCCTCGCACCAGGCTCCGCCCTGCCGGCGGTAGCGCACCAGCACATGCCGCCCGTTGCTCCCCACCGGCATCACCAACGCGCCACCCTCGCGCAACTGGGCCAGCCAGGCCTCGGGCGGCCCCTCGCCGCCCGCCGCCGCCAGGATGGCGTCGAACGGCGCGTATTCCTCCCAGCCCAGCGTGCCGTCGCCGCACTTGAGCATGACGTTGGCGTGCCGGGCCGCGCGCAGGTTTCGCCGGGCCCGTTCGTGCAACGACGGCAGGCGCTCGATGCTGTACACGCGCCGGCACAGGCGGGACAGCACCGCCGTCTGGTAGCCGCATCCGGTGCCGATCTCCAGCACCCGCTCGTGCCCCTTCAGTTCCAGCAACTGGGTCATGCGGGCCACCATGTAGGGCTGGGAGATGGTTTGCCCCTCGCCAATGGGCAGGGACGAATCCTGGTAAGCATGGCCGGCCAACGCCTCGTCCACGAACAGGTGGCGCGGCACGGCGCGCATGGCCTCGATGACGCGCGCATCGGTGATGCCGCGGGCGATGAGCTGCTCCGCCACCATGCGGCGGCGGGGCCGCTCGAACGAAGCGAGGCCCAAGCCGCGCGCCCTCATGAAACCGGACGGGCGGAATGGGCCTTGCGGGAATGGTCGGGACGGCCGGATTCGAACCGGCGGCCACCAGTCCCCCAGACTGGTGCGCTACCAGGCTGCGCTACGTCCCGTGTCATGCGAATTCGGTTACTCCGGAAGGCTCAGTCGCTGAGCAATTGACGGATGGAAGCCAGTTCTTCCCGTATCTGCCGCAGCGTCTCCTGCGCCGAAGTCTGCTCCACCAGCTCCTCGATGTCACCATTTTGCAGCCGCTTCTTGGCTCCCTTGATGGTGAAGTTCAGATCGTACAGCAGATGCTTGATCTGGAGGATGGCATAGATGTCGCGCTGGCGGTAAAAGCGACGGTTGCCGCTCTTCTTCACCGGCTTGATGTGCCGGAACTCCGTTTCCCAGTAGCGCAGGACATGCGGCTCGACGCCGCAAATCTCGCTGACCTCGCGAATAGAGAAGAACAGCTTGTCCGGAAGCTCGGGAACCTCGACCCCGGCCTGGATCAACGCCCGCGCGGTCGCGTCAGTCGCCATTGACGCGCTGCTTCAGCAACTGGCTGGCGCGGAACGTCACCACCCGCCGCGAATCAATGGTGATTTCCTCGCCCGTCTTGGGATTGCGCCCGCGGCGCGGACGCTTGTCGCGCACCAGGAAATGCCCGAAACCGGATATCTTCACGTCCTCGCCCTGCTCCAGGGCGGAGCGCACCACGTCCAGCACCACGTCCACGATCTGCCCCGATTCCTTCTTGGAAAGGCCGACGCGTTCATGAATCACTTTGGCGATTTCGGCTTTGGTCACATTTCCCTCGTTTGACGACGATTTGGGCAAGCACGCTAGAAACAACTTGCAAGATTAGCCGGAAGCCTTTGTTATGTCAAAGATTTTCTGGGCGGCAGGAAACCCCGCCAGGAATCCCTGTCATGCCAGCGTCGTCACGGCCTGCTCGATGCGCCCCACCAGCTCGCGCCCCACGTCCAGCATCAGGGTCTCGTCCTCGGCCTCCACCATCACCCGCAGCTTGGGCTCGGTGCCGGAAGGACGCACGTTCAGCCGCCCCTTGCCATCCAGTCGCGCCTCGGCCTCGGCCACCGCATCCCGCACGCCGGGCTCCGCGAGGACATCCATGCGCCGGGGCAGCTCCACGTTCCAGAGCTGCTGGGGAAACAGCGGCATGTCCGCGGCCAGCGCGGAGAGCGGCTGTTCCTCGTCCCGCATCGCCGCCAGGAGTTGCAGCGCCGTCAGCAATCCGTCGCCCGTGGTGTTGCAATCCAGCATGATGATGTGCCCGGACTGCTCGCCGCCCAGATTGCATCCTGTCTGGCGCATCATCTCCAGCACATAGCGGTCGCCCACCGGCGCGCGGTGCAGCGCCAGTCCCAGGCCGTCCAGATAACGTTCCAGGCCCATGTTGCTCATCACCGTCGCCACCACGCCGCCGCCGGTCAGCATCCCCCGCCGCAGCATGCGGCCAGCCAGCGCGGCGATGACGCGGTCGCCATCCACGATGCGTCCCTTCTCGTCACAGGCGATGAGCCGGTCGGCGTCGCCGTCCAAGGCAAAGCCCGCATCAGCGCCGGTTTCCACCACCCGTTCGCACATGCCTTCCGGCGCCGTCGAGCCGCAATCCAGGTTGATGTTGCGGCCATCCGGCTCCACATGCATCGGCACCACGTCGCAACCCAGTTCCGTCAGCAGTCTCGGCGCCACGTCGTAGGCAGCCCCGTTGGCGCAGTCCACGACCACCTTCAGCCCGTCGAAGCGCATGTCGCGCGGCAGCGACGACTTGCAGAACTCCACGTAGCGGCCGCGCGCGTCATCCACCCGGAAGGCCTTGCCGATGCGCGAAGCATCCGGCAGCGGCGGCAGATCATCCAGGCAATGCTCGATGGCCATCTCCACCCCGTCCGGCAACTTGAAGCCATCCGCGCCGAAGAACTTGATGCCGTTGTCGCCGGCCGGGTTGTGGGAGGCGGAGAGCACCACCCCGGCATCGGCGCGCAGGCTGCGGGTGAGATAGGCCACCGCCGGCGTCGGCGCCGGCCCCACCAGGAGCACGTTCATGCCCTGGGCGGTGAGTCCCGCGCACAGGGCGGACTCAATCATGTAGCCGGACAGGCGCGTATCCTTGCCGATGAGGATATGCGGCTGATGCGCCAGGTGCCGGGTCAGCACGTGGCCGGCCGCTCGCCCCAGCCGCAGCGCGAACTCGGCCGTCATCGGCTCCTGGTTCACCGTCCCGCGCACCCCGTCGGTGCCGAAATAGCGTCGCATCATGGCCTCCCTTTCCCCTGGCTTGCCTCGGCCTGCCGCGCCAGAACGCCGCGCACCGTGAACACGGCGCCGGGATCGGCCAGACGGATGGCCTTGCCCGCCGGCGTCACCACCCCGACCCTAGCCTCGAACGGCCCCGGCTTCGCCTCGGGATGCACGGCCGCGGTGGATACGTCGCTGAGCGCATCCAGCCAGACCTCGGGGCCGGTCAGGGTCGCCGAGGCCGGCGTCACGGTCACCTCCAGCGCCCGCCAGCCCGGTTCCAGCTCCAGCTTCGGCCGCACCGGCACCACGCGCCGGACAACCCGATCCACCTGAAGCTGCACTCGATCTGGCTGAACCTTCTCGACCGTCAATCCCGGCGGCAGGCGGATGGCGGACACCTCCAGCGCCCGCTCGACCACGCCCGGCTCGCGCAAATCCGAGGCATCCAGCGGCACGTGCACGCTGGCGCGATCCAGCGAGGCAAGCCGAGTCTGCAATCCGCTGACCGTGATGCGAACATGATCGGGCAAATCGTTCACGATCACCATGTTCGTCGGCAGGCCCTGCACCTGCAAGGGCACGTCCATGCTGATGGAGCCCACGCCCTGCCCATGCACCTGCACCCACAGCACGACGGCAATCAGCACCGCCAGCAGCTTCATGGCGCTGGCGCGCAAGAGCCGCATTGCCCGCGTCATTCCAAGCCCTCTTCGCTCACCGCCGGCCCGGCGGAAGGCGCCAGCCGCCGCATCAGGCGCGCGCGCAGTTCGCCGCGATCCAGCGGCTCGCTGACGCGCCCTTCTTCCGCCACGCGCACCTGGCGCGTCTCCTCGGAGACCACGACCACCAGCGCATCGCTCTCCTCGGTCACCCCCACGGCCGCGCGATGGCGGGTGCCGAATTCGCCAGCCAACGCATTGGCCTGCGCCAGCGGCAGCAGCACGCGGGCGGCGGCAATGCGGCCGCCGGTTTCTCCCTGGCCCTGGCGAATGACGATGGCGCCATCATGCATCGGCGCCTGCGGGCAGAACAGGGCCAACACCAGGTCGGCGCGCACCGGCGCGTCCATCTCCACCCCGGATTCGAACAGGTGCTTCAGCCCCGTTTCGCGTTCCACCACCAGCAGCCCGCCCCAGCCGCGATGCGCCAGCGCGAAGGCCGACTCCGTCAGCGCCTCGGCCAGCCCCGTGCGCGAGCCAGCGGCCGCCAGGGGGTTGGCGCCCACCTGCATCAGGGCGCGCCGGATTTCATGCTGGAACAGCACCACCAGGATGATGATGAAGGCCGAGAAAAACTGCCCGAACATCCATTCCACGGTCATCAGGCCAAAGGCGCGCGCCAGTTCGTAAACGACGAACACCACGGCCAGTCCGGCCAGCATCTGCGCCGCCCGCGTGCCGCGAATCAGGCGCAGCAGGAAGTAGACCACCACCGCCACGAGGGCGATGTCCACCGCGTCCCGCACGCCGAAACCGAGATTGGCCATCATCGCCGGGATGATACGCCCCCCTCTTC